>JAAYUY010000069.1 GCA_012517435.1 Sphingobacteriales bacterium
CTTACCTCCGTTCCTCCATGTCAATTATCAATCAACTTGAAACTGAATATTTTAATCAGGAAAGTAAACTGTTCATTAATGCCGAGCATCAGCAAACATTAAATATGGCTATTTTAGTTTGCCTGAAGCTGTATCAGATGACCAATAAATCCGAATACCTTGCCGAAGCTTTCAAATACACTGAGAAAAGTAAATCTGCCGTTCTCCTTTCCTCCTTAAAAGATATTCAGGCAAAGATTTTCGGAAGTATTCCAAAAGAGTTGACAGATAGAGAAAGAAAATACAATGAAGATATTTCTATTTATAAAGAACTGATTTCAAGGGAAGAAGAAAAGCTCAAACCGGATACTCAACTGATTCAGACCTGGCAAAATAAAATATTCAGTTTAAATCAGAAAAAAGAAGAATTATTTTCAATTTACCGCAAAAAATACCCTGCTTATTATCAGTCACTTTATCAGGAAAACATTATTTCTCTTAAAAAGTTACAATCAAGGCTGAAAAGAAAACAATTACTTGCCGAATATTATCTCAATGACACATTATTAATTACTTTTTTTATCGATAAAAAAAGCGCCTCCATAAATATTCAAAAAGCTGACAGTACTTTTTACAGCAATTTAACAGTTTTAAGGCAGCAGTTAAGCAACAATAAGTTTGATGATCATGCATTTGAGAATTATCTGAGTTTTGTGAATTCGGCCGGTTATTTATATCAGAAATTACTTGGGCATTATAAGCATATTGGTCATTTCAGCCAGTTGCTTGTTGTTCCACACGACATTCTGGCTTTAATTCCCTTCGAAGTGCTTCTGACAAGCAATAACTACAAAAAAAATACTCCCGATTACCGAAAACTCGACTATCTTATTCGTCAGCAAAATGTTGTTTATGCCTATTCTTCAACTCTTGCATTCCTGAAACTTAGTAAGCATCATAAAAAATCAGCCCGTACCGTACTTGCATTTGCCCCATCATATAATGATTATCAACAGGCTGGAATCAGGGCACTACCTCCCGGCCTTCAATCACCTGATATGTTATCTCCATTGCCGGGTGTTGAAGAAGAAGTCAACAATATCAATAAATATTTCCGTTCAGAGATAATTAGCGGAAAAGAAGCAACGGAAAGTAATTTTAAAGTTAAAGCCAATGGATTCAGCATATTACATTTAGCCATGCATACCCTTGTGGATAATGAAAACCCACAGTATTCCAAATTGATATTTTCATACCGGCAGGATAGTATTGATGATGGATTTTTAAACACTTATGAGCTCTACAATCTTAACCTTAACTCTGATTTGGTTGTTTTATCTGCCTGCAATACCGGTTTCGGAAAGGTCAACAAGGGAGAAGGTGTGATGAGTCTCACACGTGGTTTTCTTTATGCAGGTTGTCTGAATATCGTTATGACATTATGGCCTCTGGAAGATCGCTCCGGGGTAACTATCATGGATAATTTCTATAAAAACCTGAAAAACAATAGGGATGCTGGTGTTGCATTATATAAATCAAAGATTGAATATCTTGACCACGCTGATAAATTAAAAGCTCATCCTTATTTTTGGGCCGCTTATGTTACGATTGTCAATCAATCTTCTTCCGGTTCAAATAATTATCTACATTGGATTTTATTGATCATTCTTGCAGCAGGTTCTGTATTTACTGCTTTTATGATCAGAAGAAGAATAAAATTCTCACTTTAATTTCCGGATAATTTCCTTTGCCTTTTCACTATAGGTACTGTCTTCGTTGACAATTTCAGTAAAAACAGCCAAAGCCTGATTGGTTTCAAAGGTTTTCAGATAACACAAACCCAGATACCATTTGGCCTGCTCCACATACAGGTTGTTCTGATGATCAATCACCAGTTGAAAAGATTTCTTTGCTTCACTGATGCGGTTAGTCTCAAAACAACTGATGGCATAATAAAAATGAGCCTGAATGTTGGTGTAATCCAACTGAAAATAAGCCAAAAACTTATTGACAGCGGATTCATAATCCTTGTTGGAATAAGACACCAATGCATCAGAAAGCAGTTTTTCAGTCTGACTTTGAGCAGAACGGCTGATTCCTTCGGCCTCGTATGGAGTATAGTATTTACTGATTAATGCTTCGTTACTGACAGGGCCATTGTTGATATATTTTGCCCCAAAAGTAACAATCAGTGTAATCGATGCCGCAACAGCGAGATACTGCCACTTAGCCGAAAACAATTCATGCCGAAACTTACGGTGAAGTTTAAGTTCACCATTAATATCCGTCATTTTTTTCCTGAGCTCAATGACATCTACCTCACTCAAAGCCTTGTCGATATTGATATGCATCAATACTTCCCTGGCAAAGTCGGCATCTGTCTCAAGTCGTCTTTCAAATTCCTGATGTTCAGCTTTAGTCAGTTCTCCATTCAAGTATTTTTCGATCAGTTCGGTCAGTTTGTTTAACTGTTGCATCTTCTCACTTTTATTTGTAGATTATTTTTTCATAAATAAGTCATTCTTTATGTTTTCTATCAGTTTTTCCTTGCATTCAAATTTTCTCTTTTTAGCATACTGTTCAGTTTTGTATCCCATAATCTCAGCAATTTCTTTCAACGGCACCTTTTCAAGAAAAAGTCTTAAAACCCGCTGACAATCTTTATTCAGCCTGCTAAAATGATACTGATAAAGTTTGTACTCATCATTTGATTCAATATTCGAACCAATAATACTGACAAACTCACTCATATCATTCTCAGGAAAATCTTCCCCTCTTATCCGTCTTTTTTCCAGTTGCTTCAGCCACAGGAGCTTACATATTGAGAACATAAAAGTTCCAAACGAACAGGTCAGCACCAGTTGATCATCCTTTATTTTTTTGTAAAGAATGATGATGGCTTCCTGGAAAATATCCTGGGCATCTTCTTCATTCCCGTTGTTTTTCCTGATAAAATTTCTAATTATTTCAAAGTACTTTTTATAAATGTACCTCAGTACATCGTTATCATGATTGCGGATACCGGCTATCAGCTCATCATCCGACAAATCATTTGATACTTTTATTCTCTTACCATTTAAAAGGTTACCCAATTTCAGTTCTGTTGTTGTTAAAAAATATTATTACCGGCTGCAAAATTCAAAAAGGTTACCCAAATATTTTCAAAAGTTTTCCCCAAAACTAACAATTATTTAGCCGCTTTTTGTGAATTGAGTCTGAATTATTCCAGCGACCAGCAGCAACATGGCAATAATAAATGCCACGGTAAATCCGAAATTCTTGTAAATGAATACCCCTGCAAAAGGAGCAATACAACCTCTTATTCCTGTAAGTGTCAGGTGAACTGCCTGATAAGAAGCCGCTTCGTCCGGGCTACAGAAATAAGCTGACCCAATGCTCCAAAGCAAGCTCATTGTACTGGCAAATAATCCATAAGAAATACCGGCAATAATAAGCATCAGAACAATCCGGATATCAAAAAGCACCCAGCCTTTGTCGATATATTCGGATAGTGCGGTAAACAGAATATAGAAAAACATAAAAATGAAGGTCATACTGGCAAACCTCTGAATTTTCATTTTTCCAATCAGATTCCCGAAATATGGCAGTGTCAATATGGCAACTGTATTGTAAAAATTCTTGTAAAATGCTGTACTTGAATAATTAAGATGTAAAACCTGATCGTAAAAAATAGTAACAAGCACATTGGTAATCATAAAAGAAAAACCATAAAGCATAAAGGCGATCTGAAAGTTTAAAAAAGCTTTGTTAGATTTAAGAACTGACCAAGAGTTTGAAAAAGAATCCCTGATAACCTGCAGCAGGCTTTTACGCTCAAACTCAATTATTGACGTATCAACTCTTATTTTACTGAGAATATAAAAAGAAATGATACCAAGAATTCCCATAAAAGGATAAATATATCTGAAAGCAGTAAGGTCGAAATCGAGTAAAAGCCCGAAAAGAAAGGTAATCACCAACATGACGATTTTATTCCCCATGGTTGACAATCCATACAGTTTCCCAAAATTCTCGTTGCTGTAATTGGCTTTTAAAAACAGGTTAATAAGTGGTAAAACCACCGGTTGAAATGAATAGAAAAGAAAAAATATAAGGAGAAAGATATAATGGTACCAGATGTTATTTGCAATAGTTCCGGGATCAGCAGGATAAAATATCAACAACAGCAATGGTAATCTGGTAACAAAAGCGGTATAAATAAGAAGTTTTCTTTTGTTTTTATAGCGCTTTAAAAATTCATGTGAGAATACAGAGAATATGAGTACAAATACCGTTGTAGTAAATAAAATACTTAATAAAAACTCAGAGCCTTTCATGCTTCTGATGAAAATATATTCATTCAGTGCAAGTAATCCAAGAATTACACCTTCCAGAATCGAATGCAGAAAATGAAGCCGGAAAGTTTTCTTTTCAACAAATGTCAGATTACGCAGGATTTCAAACTGATATATCATGCATCAGGTAAAGAAACAATTGTAATTAAAGCTTCAGAAATAAAGAAGCAGAGGACAATTTGAAAAAGAGAAACCCAATTCTCAGGAACATCTACATTTCCACAACCTCTGTCCATCCATATTTGTCTTCAATCTCACCGTATTGGATGCCCAGCAGTGTCTTGTACAGCTTTGTTGACCAAGGACCAGCTTCGGTTCCATTTCCAAACAGATATTCTTTACCGGTTTTGTCGTCAACAATACGTTTGATTGGAGAAATGATAGCAGCAGTTCCACAAGCTCCTGCCTCATCAAATTCTGAAAGCTCTTCGACCGGAATCGGACGTCTTTCAACTTTCATCCCAATATCTTCGGCAATACGGCAAAGGCTTTTATTGGTAATGGATGGCAGAATGGTAGGAGAATCAGGTGTAATATAGGTATTACCTTTAATTCCAAAAAAATTGGCAGGACCTGCTTCATCGATATATTTTTTTTCTTTTGCATCAAGGAAAAGGACATTGGCAAATCCGCCATCATGTGCTTTTTTCATAGCCCGTAAACCTGCTGCATAGTTACCTCCAACTTTAATATGACCGGTTCCTAAAGGTGCTGCACGGTCAAATTCTTCTGTCAGAAGGAAACTTACAGGTTTAAATCCTTCTTTAAAATAAGGGCCAACAGGAGTTACAAATACCAAAAACAAATATTCTGAGGCAGGTTTTACACCTACTTCCGCACCCGAACCAAACAACAAAGGACGAATGTAAAGTGAAGCTCCGGTACCATAAGGTGGAACATATTTCCTGTTCATTTTAACAGCTGTCCAAACAGCTTTTTTAAATAGTTCTGCAGGAACTTCTGCCATCATGATACCATGAGATGAACTTGCCATACGTTTACAGTTTTCTTCCCACCTGAAAACCCGTATCTTCCCATCAACACCACAAAAGGCTTTCAAACCCTCAAAACTTTCCTGACCATAATGCAATCCTGTGGCAGCAATATGTACAGAAATGTATTCAGAGCTGCTTATTTCCAGCTCTCCCCATTGTCCGTTTCTGTAGTATGAGCGGACATTGTAATCGGTTTTAAAATAACCAAAGGGTAATTCTCCCCATTTTATTTCACTCATATTATTCATTTTATTGGTTTATTTCTGCTAAAACAAAATTCTGAACGGTTCAAATATATGTATTCTTTACATTCAGCTAAAATTTTAGCAACAATTTTGTGAACCACTTCAGCATTTTCCTGAAACAACTGAATGTGCATCTGTCAGATTCATGAATATCTTTGTTCCTGAATTATTGTTTTAATCATTGACTGCTTTCATTTAAAGCATTTATTATTTAACTGACAATATTTAATTATGGACAATATTGAAATAAAACTTAGAATAAGCCGGAATGATCTTCTGGGCTATTTCATTGCCTTTTCAACTGTTCTGACAGGAGGAGGAATGGCTGCTATAATGTTTTTACTGATGGATAAAGGAGAAAACATCATGCTAACAGGAATGCTCATCTGGTTGTTTTTTACACTAATTATTATTTTTGTTGTAGCAAGGATTTATCTAAGGCCCGTATGTGTCTTTCGGTTTTACGATGATTATTTTATTCAGTATTTTCCGGCTACAGGTAAAGAAGTCAAACATTTATATGAAGAAATAAAAGAATATGAGGAGAATACATTCGTTTACAGTCAGCTTGATTCTGTCTATTTTATGGTCAGATTTACCAATCAAAAGAAGAAACTGGTGGTAACCCGCGACCCGTTATCTGAAGAAGCAGCAAAAAGATATGATGAATTCACGCACATGTTCAGGGAATGGGATAAAAAGAATTCAGCAAATACCAATTAATCAGGGATATTGTTCTAAATTTAGTGTTTTACAAAACAGCTTAATTTTCTTAAAAAAGAATAAATTGTATGTTAAATGTTGCGTTATTCGGTCCACCGGGAGCTGGTAAAGGTACCCAGTCCGAGTTTTTAATTAAGGAATATAAACTTTACTATATTTCGACAGGGGAATTATTAAGAAAAGAAATTGCCAACCGGACAAAACTTGGTCTTGAGGCAAAGAATGTCATTGAAGCAGGGGGACTGGTTTCTGATGAGATCATTGTTCAGATTATCGAAAATACCATTACAGGCAATCCTGACTCACGTGGTTTTTTATTTGACGGATTTCCAAGGACATATATACAAGCTTATATTCTCGAAGGGTTAATGATAAAACTGAATACTTCCCTGAGTTGCCTGATCAGCCTTGAGGTTCCTGAAGAAGTTTCAGTACAGCGCTTGCTAAACAGAGCAAAAATTTCAGGGAGAAGCGATGACAATGAAATAGTGATCCGAAACCGTCTGAAAGAATACAGGGAAAAAACAATGCCTGTATTAAACTTTTACAAAGAAAAAGGAATTTGCCACGAAATAGACGGAACACAAAGCATAGAAGACGTAAGAGAAGAAATCCGAAAAATCATTAAGGAAGTGCTGAGCAAGAGGCTACTGAACATTGTCATTTTTGGCTATCCCGGTTCAGGAAGGGGTTCTCAGGGGAAAGCCCTTGCTGAAAAATACAACCTTGAATATGTAGCCACCGGCCCTATGCTTGATGCCGAAATAAAAAACAATTCAGCAATTGGCAGGAAAATTAAAGAATTGTATGAAAGCGGGCAACTGGTTCCGGATGAAATTGTTGTTCAACTGATAGAAAAGAAAATAAGCAGCACAAAGGATGTAAAAGGTTTTATCTTTAAAGGATTCCCGAGAACTCTGGTACAATCCTATATTCTGGATGGATTGCTTAAAAAACATGGATCTTCGATCTCACTTGTGATTGATATTGAAGTACCTACGCTTGAACTCATCAGCCGGCTCGATGCCCGTAGCCGCACCGACAGATGCATGCCCTATGATACCAGCACGGAAAAAATTGTCAAACGCCTTCAGGAACACGAGAAAAAGACTATTCCTGTCATTGAAAAATACAAACAAATGCATGATGTAGTAAACATTAATGGAGAGGGAACATTTGAAGAAGTATTCTTACGCCTTTGCGAAGTAATTGAAGAAAAATTCAAAAACCTGAAATAATTTTATTGACCTGAATTCATCTTCTGGTATTAATTCATAACTTTGATGAAATTTTTAAAACTGTAAAACTGTATCTATATGAAATCTGTTTATCTATTTGCATTGCTACTAATCGGAAGTATGATGCTTTTTTCGGGTTGTCCTGTCGGAACCGATTATCCCCCCGACAATCCCGGCTCAAAATCAATTGATAAAAAATTATTGGGAACATGGATTAACAACAAAGAAGATGCAGATATTCAGAAAGTTGTCATTTCGAAAGGGAGCAATAATTCTTATGATATTGAAGTGCTTGAAACCGGTGAATATTACATGATGAGCACAAAAAAATTTACCGGATGGGTAACCACTATCGGAAAAGAAAAGTTTTTATATGCAAAACCTGACGATGAAGACAAATACTATGTCTATCACTATACGCTCAAAGGCAAAAACAGCTTTGAATCATCAGACGTAGGTCTGTTGGTCGGAGGCATTGATGCAGTTACTTCCATTGAAGCTTTTCGTGCTGAAATTGAGGCCTCTATGAAAATGGATGATTGTTTTTCGGATTTTATCACGTGGACAAAAGTCAAATAATCATAGCGGATATTGTTTTTGCCTGATACATTTCACCCACGCAGCTATTGCATCAGTCAAATCATAAAAAAACCCGTCAGAAAGCCATCTGACGGGTTTTTTGATTTAATTGCCAAATTATTATTTCAGAATAGCTTTTGAAATCACGATACGCTGTACCTGATTGGTACCTTCATAAATCTGGCACAGTTTGGCATCACGCATCATCTTTTCAACCATAAAGTCGCGTGAATAACCATCTCCACCCATGCACTGAACAGCATCGGTGGTTACCTTCATAGCTGTGTCGGAAGCATACATTTTCGACATGGCAGATAATTTTCCCACTTCTTTCAGTCCACTATCGTAACACCAGGCAGCGTACCATGTTATCAGTCGAGCTGTTTCAATGGCAGTAGCCATATCAGCCAACATAAAAGCAATGGCCTGATTGGCTGCAATGGGTTTTCCAAACTGAATCCTGTTTTGTGTCCAGTCTCTTGCTCTCTCAAAAGCAGCTCTTGCACAGCCAACACTCAGAGCGGCAACCCCTGTTCTTGTACGATCAAATGTCTTCATGGCGATTAAAAATCCATGTCCTTCCTCTCCTATTCTGTTCTCAACAGGTACTTCTACATCATGAAACAAAATTTCGTTCTGAACGGATGCTTTTTGTCCCATTTTCTGTAATCTCGGTTTAATTTCTATTCCCGGTGACTCTGCAGGTACTACAAAAGCCGAAAGGCTTCTGGACCCTTTTTCAGGATCGGTTATGGCAAATACGGTATGAAAACTTGCTACTTCACAATTGGTAATAAATCTTTTATGTCCATTTAAAATGTATTTATCTCCTTTTCTGATGGCTGTTGATTTTATGCTCTGTACATCTGAACCAGCATTTGGCTCTGTCAGGCAATAAGCAGCTACGGCTTTTTCTTCATTTATTCTTCCGAAAAACCTCTTTTGCTGATCCTCATTGGCAGCAAGCAATAATGGAGTCAATGCAAGGGTATTGGCATCAATACAAATTCCTATACCGATACATCCTGCACCAAGTTCCTCCGAAGCAAGTGCTCCGTCAAGTATACTGTATCCCTTTCCTCCGAATTTTTCCGGAATAGGGCCATTCATCAGCCCTTCCTCATAGGCTGCTTTAACTATTTCCCATGGGAAAACAGCGAGTTCATCATATTTTAAGGCATTGGGAATAATCCATCTTTGTGCAAAATCCCTGTACTTTTCTCTGATTTCAATTTGCCTTTGGGTAAGTGAAAAATCCAACATTTTTACCTCCTTAAATAATTTTATTAAAATTTAAACTATTTTTTCGCTTACGAAAGTAATTAAATTAAATAAACCGTAAACGTTTTTTCCAAAATGATTTTTTTTCAGAAAATTTGCACCTTACATTTAATTGAAAATCATGAAGAAAATTAAAGAATTAAGGCAATATAATTCCAGAACTGCCGATCCGCTGACTGAACCTTCCAACTGGTATTTACGGGCTATTACAAGGTTTGATGAAAAGGAAAATATTGTTGAAGAAATTATTTATGAAAACGAAAACACACTGGAAAGTAAAACTGAATACCGCTATGACGATCAGCAAAGACTGATTGAAAAAGTTGTTTATCTTTCTGAAAATGAGGTTGGGGAAAAATTTTCTTACACCTATAATGAAAACAATCAGTTGGCCACAGAGACACAACATTATGCTGATGGCTCTCAAACTGTAAGAATTTTCAACTATTCTGATTCAAGAATAACAATAACAATAAATGATGAAGAAGGGTCACTGGAAGGGCAGGAAATTAAACTTCTTCAAAATGGGAAAATAACAGAAGAAATTACTCTTGATGAAGATAAAAATGAGACCTCTCATTTATATTATACCTTTAATGATGCTGGGCTGGTTGAATCAAGAATTGAGAAAAATGCAGCAGGAGAAGTGGAGTCGCTGAGAAAATATTTATATAACGAAAGGAATGAAATGATTGAACTGACCGAACTGACAGGAGACGGAGAGCTCATCAGCCGAAGAACTTTTGAATATGATGAATTCAACCGTCTTGTGCAGGAAAATATTGACGGATATTCTGTCAATTATACTTACAATGAAAACGGGAAACGCAGCAGGGAAGAAATTATTAATCCGATGCAGATCATTGAATCCTTCACCGACTATGAGTATGAAGGCGACAAAGTGATCAGAACCGTTTCATGCAACAAAGGGAATCTGATGGGACACGACTCATCTGGAAAATCGATCAGGTCAGCTTATTTAATTTCGAAATTCGAATACGATTATTATCCTGATTCTGAATAATTTACCTGTTTTTCCTCTCCTCTTTCTTTTTCTGCTTCAGATAATTCTTATCCGGTACAATTTCCATTTTCACATTCCATTTCTTCTCCAGATCAAAACGCTGTCCAACTATAGCCAGCGGTATTGCACCTATTATAGCTATTGGAATTCCTACAGACATGATAGTAACGCCCATTATGACCAAAATAAATGCCCCGCAAGCATCTGAATTCACTATGGAATATCCGTGAATAACCAGATATGCTCCATAACCGGTAACCAATGTTCCGCTGATCAATAATACTTTGCCGGTGGTTTGAACAATTTTCAAACCCGTTGATTTTGCGCCTATTTTTGTGAGACTGTCAAAACTAATTGAAGTTCCGTTAATTACAATTCCTTCTTCGGTGATCTGTTCAATCCTGCCTTTGTTTTTTGATTTATCTCCTTTGACCCAGTAAGTAATTTTTTTATTCTGTTTAATAAACTTTTGTTTATCCTTTGACTTATGTATGAAAACCAATATGGTATCCTGAGGGATTTCTATCTGAGCATACGTAGGAAGAGGAATGATAAACAACGATGTTAAAAAAAGCAATAACGTCAGCCCGGTTTTATTCTCCATCAACAATCAATTAAAAATGTTAAACAAAAAGTAAGACAACAAATTTAAAAAAATGTTGATAAATTATCTCCGATTTTCAAAATATTTCTTACCTTTATACCTTGAAAAAAAATTGATAAAATTTAGTTAATCAAGGAATTTTAAAGAAAAAGGAGCGACTATGGATGTATTTACACCTTTATTTGTAGTTTTTGGATTAAATATTGACACTTTCTTATTGGTTGTTATCATTATTGTTGCCATTCTGGCAGGAGTCGGAATTTTCCTGATGGCTCAAAATGTACGGCCAATTACAGGTTTTCTCCTGCTGATTCTTGCCCTGGCATTGGTTATTGGTGTCAGTTATGATGCAAAAACTATTAAAAAAGAATTAAAGCGAACAATTGAGAGATTTGTAAAGTAGCTTAAGATATTGAATTACTGCAATTAAGTTCAGTATCTTAAAATTTCATTAAAGTATTTTTGCTTTAATGTTTTGAGTTTTTCAATATCTGTTTTTTCCCAGAAAATTCTGATGAGTTCCCATAGTTCGCCATGATAATACATACTTCCCATTGCAGCATCAAAATCCTTGAAATCCCAGTTATTTCTGATTGAGATGGTCATTTCCTTAAATTTATTCCATGACAGTGGTTCAGGGATGGCAATATAAGCCATGTTTTCTTCTTTGTCAACAAACAGATTATCACCGGCCACATACATTTCAAAAAATTTCTTCACTGTAATAATCGCTGATTCATCTATTTTTCTGTATTTCCTGAATTCAATTCCTTCTGCCCTGAAACAGTTTTGAATTTCTTCAATCAGCTCAAAAGAAGGCAGGTTTTTAATTCTTATGCCATGCATAACACTTTTTGCTTCAATAATAGCTGAAGCAGCATCAAAAGGATGAGGAAAATATGACCTGATTTTTTTTGTCAAACGCGCAATAATTTCACGCGACATAGCGGATCGTGTCATTAAAAAAATGCTCTCAGGTTTTTTAAACTCAGGCACCTGATGATGATAGCCCGGAAAAGGTTCAATAATTTCAAGCACCAACGTATTGGGTGAAATCTTGTACTCGACATTTCCAATTCTTTCTTCTTTAATAATGGTCCCTGTCGTTTCAAAGTAATTTTTTTCCATTTTCCTTAATTTTTTAATTATTCTAAATAGCATTAAGAAACACAAATATACGAATTCCCGGATGACTAAATTTAAAAAAATCACTAAAGAACAATTTTATTTTTGAAAATTATTTTCCAACGGGCATTATTTTCGCATAACCAATGGGCTTAGAAAAATAATATGCCACATCAGGAATCAATAATTTTCTTCCTTTTCATTGCCGGGATTTTCTTGTTACTCATGTTTGACCTGGGTATCTTCAATAAAAAATCTCATGTCATTAAATTCAGGGAAGCCATTATCTGGACATCCGTATGGATTTCGTTGGGGATAGCTTTTTATCTCTTTATTTATTTTAAGGGAGATATAATACATAGCATTTCTTCAAATGAAGACATTACCCATAAAATAAATGAATATCATCATTCTATAAAAATGACGGATGATTTCAGCACCAACCTGAAGGCTTACAGAAAAGCAATTTCACTTGAGTACCTAACCGGTTACCTGATTGAATATGCTCTTTCCGTTGACAATATTTTTGTGATGATTCTGATTTTTTTATCATTCGGAGTTGATCCCAAATATTATAAAAAAGTATTGTTCTGGGGAATTTTGGGAGCAATTGTGATGAGGTTTATTTTTATCTTTCTCAGCTCTGCCCTTATTCAGCAATTTAACTGGATTTTATACATATTTGGCGGATTACTCATTATCACCGGAATCCGGATGTTTATTCAACGTAATGCTGAGGAAAAAATTGAAACCAGCCGGCATCCGGTTGTCAGATTCTCCAGCAGATATTTCAAAATTTTTCCAAGGTATGTAAACGGTCATTTTTTTATTTTTAAGAATAAAAAATTTCTGTTTACACCACTGTTTCTCGTTTTATTGGTGATTGAATTTACGGATGTCATTTTTGCAATTGATTCGGTGCCTGCTATCTTTTCAGTTACCAAAGATCCCTATATTATCTTTTTCTCCAATATTTTCGCTATTTTGGGACTACGTTCGCTGTTTTTTCTGGTGAGCAATGTGATGAATTTGTTTGCCTATCTTAAAATCGGGCTATCTGTCCTACTGGTTTTTATCGGTTTAAAAATGATTTTTCATCACTGGCTCGACCTGATCGGGTTCAGTGTTTCTCACTCCTTATATTTTGTCCTTTTTATTCTTCTCACCAGTATTTTAATGTCTGTTCTTTTTCCACCTAAAAATAAAACCTGATGAGACATGTAAACATAACCATTTCAGGAATTGTTCAGGGAGTTGGGTTCAGATTCTGGGCAAGAAATATGGCTGAAAATCTTGGCATAAAAGGATTTGTAAAAAATCTTCCTGACCAAAGGGTTTATATTGAAGCAGAGGGAGATGAACATTCAATTGATTTGTTCATTGAAAAGTGTAAGGCAGGTCCAACACATGCAAGAGTCAGCAAGATTGAAGTTGTTGATTCTGAACTAGTTAATTTTACAAATTTTATCATCACAAGATAGATTTTAATTTCTTCCCTGCTTTGGCAATGGAATCCAAAATTTTTCTGGTGGTATCGTATTCTATTTCTGACAAATATCTCGGATCAATAAAATTATCTGGTATGGCATTTTTTTCAATAGCATCAAGCTGATTTTTAATTCTGAGCAACATTAACCAGTTATAAGCAAAGTCAAGTTCTTCAAGGTACAGTTTGTCGAGACCAGAAATATTGGCAAGACTTTCAAGCCTTGCTGAAGTATTTATCTCATTTAGCTGAAATTTTAGGGATAATATTCGCACAAGGTTGGTGATATGAGCTATGCTCGTTTTAATATTAAAGGCTGATGGATGCCTGTCTGTTTTCTCAGTGATAATTTTTCCAAAGACATTCACCTGTGTTTTATAAGTCGAAATATCTGAAATTAGTAACTGCAACAATATCTTTGACTTGTACAATTCATTCGCAATATGATTTTTAATTTCTGAGATAAGCGAAGCATCTCCAAAAACATTCCGTACATCAAAAAAAGCAGTGTATTCAAACCTTTCATCATCTCCACCGGAAATAATCCATTTTGTGTATAAAGCTTTCCATTCCTGCAACGACAAACACCATTTCGGATTCATAGCCATCAGATCGCCCGGACACAGGTCAAACCCGGCTTTATCAAGTCCATAACAAATATACTGGCTGAATTGCAAAAAATATTTTTTCACCTCTTCAAGGCGACTAATTTCAACATTTTCAAATACCAAAGCATTGTCCTGATCTGTTTTAAGGGTTAATTCCCGCCTGCCCTGACTTCCTATTGCCAGAAAAGAATATTTGACAGGTGGTTTTCCCAATTCATTTTCTGCCCAGATACATAACTTTTCAACAACCGCATCCGAAACATTTGTTATTAAATCAGTGATTGTCTGATATTTAGATCCTCCATGAATATACATTTTGCAGAGTGTATGGAGTTTTGGTTTCAGGTCTGTCCATTCTTCAGGGGATTTTGAATTTTGGATGGTTAATATCAGTACAGAAGCTGAATTTTGCTGAAGTTGCAAAATATCATTAACCGATACTATTCCAGTAACACTCTGATTATCCCCTGTAACAGGTAAATGGTTTATTCTTTTTTCCTGCATTTTCAGCAATGCCTCATGGACAAGGGCAGATTCGGGCAAACATATCAGAGGAGTTGTAAGAACTTCTTCTGCATAAACATCTTTCCCGAGTCCTTGTGCGAGAACTCTGTCACGTAAATCATGATCCGTTATTATTCCAATGAAGTTATTATCTTTCTTAACCAGAATAGCATCGGTACGATTGATCTGCATGGTTTCGATTAATTGCCCGGTGGTGGCTGAAGCATCGCAAAAGACCACTTTTCTTGCAATAGTTTTCAATGGTTGGTGCAGGAGATAAGAGGAGGATTTGAGATTTAACATCAAATTCTCTTTTTCCAGAATCTTTCGTGCTTCTCCCGATTTATCAATAATCATTCCCTCAATATAGCTGTCATTATTTTCATTATCATGTATTTTAACAGCAGATAATTCAGCAATCAGCTCAGAACCGTTGTTGCTTTTCATTCTGACCTGAAAATTTTTAATAAAGCCTGATAGGATAATATAATGTTCAAAGATTTCCCATTCATTCTGATTTAAAAAGAAGTCCTTTAGCAAGAAAGAAAAAATTTCATTCTGGAAATTAAATCCAAGTATTTCACCAAAAGCTCTGTTAACTTCGAGAAAGTCAGGATTTTCCAGACTGCTAATTCTGAACAGGCCAATATGAACAATATCGAGTAAATCCTTATATTTTTCACGGCTGAGCCCTATTTGTTTCCGGGCAAATTCTTCAAACATGATGTCTTTGGCAGAAATAACCACTGCTAAGCGGTCTTCAATAATTATTCTGGAGCAATTGACAAACATGTTGATAAAAGAGCCATCTTTTCTTCTCAGATGGGCTTCAAAATTTTTAGGTTCTGCCACACCAAGCATCAGATAGCGAAGATATTTATCTCCCAGATACCTGTCAATCTGTTGCTGAGAGATTATATCATGAATATGAAGATGGGGAATGTCTTCATCTTTATAACCAAGCAAACGCTGCATGTTTTTATTCAGATTCAGCCTTAAATCTTCAAAAACCATGATCACTCCTTCAGGATTGGCCTCTGCCAGTGCTTTATATTTTTCAAAAGTTACTTTCTTTTCTTTTTCAGCCAACTGTCTTGAGATTTCAATTTTTAAAGCATGCCGTATCAAAAAAAACATTAATAACAGAACAAATATGAAAATTGCGAGTGATATTTCGATTGTATTCCGCGTCAGCTTTTTAGTTTCTGATCTGATATCATTTAAATAAATTCCTGTTCCAATAATCCAACCCCATGGCTTAAAAATTTTGACGAAAGATATTTTTTCTTCAATTTTTAAAGAATCATCCTGCCATTGCCACATATAACGGATATATCCTTCTCCGCTTTCTGACGTTATTTGTTTAGCTTCCTGAAATAGTCTTTTCCCTTTCTCATCTTTAAAGTTGCCGACATATTTTCCTACCAGGTCTTTTCTGTAAGGATGCATGATCATGACAGGAGTTGTATCGATAATCCAATAATAATCTTTTTTATCTGTACCATACCTGACCTTTGCAAGCTTATCAATAGCATATTTCTGTGCCGAATCTTTTGGTAAAAAGCCAAATAACTCATCATAATAATAAGCATACAGAACGCCCCAGGAAGTTTCAGTAAGCTCTCTGACATGCTGTTTTTTTTCTTCCAGCAGGTTATTACGGGCTGAAGGGATAATGAATATAAACACGAAAATAAAATAGAGTATAATGGCTAATACGGCAGGAATAACTATCCCTGCCATAGAGCCTGAATATTTTTTCCAATTCCGTTTTAATTCGTTAATCATTGGCTTGATCAGGAAAAATCAGTTCACTTCAATTACCTTCAAAGATAATGATTCTGTATCAAATATCACAAAACCATTAACTCTGTTATTTCCTCTGGCAATAGCAGGGCATGAAACAGAATATATCTGATTATCAAGAAAATATTCTCCAAAAGACATAAACTGGTAACTTTTTCGGAAACACAATTCAATCCCCTGAACATGACCATGCCCGAAAAAACTAATCCGGCAGTTTTTCTCTTTCATGAACGCAAAATGTTGTTTTAAATCAAGATAACCCGATGGGAAAAACGTAGTAGATCCTGAAGGATCAGGGAAACAGGAGTGTGAAAATAAAATATCTCCATGGGCGCTATTGAATACATGATATTCAGGTAATAAACGAATAAATTCTTTTTCAGCTGAATCTAAAAGTGACAAAAGTTCATTGTCTTCATAAAGCCAGACTTTATTTTCAGCCAGTTTTTTCCTTTCACTGAAATCCAGCTCATACCAGTTTTCCGGAAAGTTAAAAATAGTCTGATGCGTGGGAATTTTTCTGACAGCATATAAATCATGATTCCCGGCAAGCAAAACTGTACAATTAGATTTAATCAGGTTGAGACATTCAGAGGCATTTCTTGATGAAAAATAGGAAAAAGCCGGAATATTGAATCCTGTAATATCTCCCAGGCATATTATTTCATCAACCGGATATTTTTCGATTTTCCTGAATGTTTTCTGAAGTGAAAGATAATCCTCATGAATATCTGAAATAATTGCTAAAATCATTGATTTTTATGGATTTAAAAGAAATAGAATGCTCCGAGGAGTACCCTTGCATTGGCAACCGGATCAGAATTAGTTACTTGTCCCCTGCTATTATTTTCACTGATTTTTCCGTAAGCGGCAACGGTATATTCCACTTCACCAGCCAGACGCAATTTACCTGAATTAAATACAATCCGTGGGGAAATCCTGTAGAAATAATCAATATCTGCTCCGCGGGCAAAATAGGACGAGGAACTCTGCCAGTTATAAATATTCTGCAGGGAACCTAAATTTTTACAATAACCGCCAAATATGCCATATTGCCATTTTTTTCCGTTGGTCATCAATTCCGACCAGAATGATAAAGCATCCAAGGTTGTATATTCAAACAATCCTTTATTAATAATGTTGGTATCATCGGTAAATTTATAGGCATATCCTCCGGTCATGGTCAGATCATAGAGATTCTGTCCGTAAGTTCCTTCCAGTTTGAAAGTTATATCCTTCAATTTCATTTTAAAATAAGCGTTGTATGCAAAAGCCAAGACTTTTTGGGTGGTTTGATAATTTTGGGTGCTGGCCAGTCTTGGCAATAACACCTGATAGTTTACAGAAGCACCGGTTAGCAACTCTGTATTTTTATCAGTATTTTTACTGATTCTCTGTATTTTAAAGTTCAGCTCAGGTATTGTAGAATTTCTCAGCACTGAATTACCGCCAAAACTTGAAAAATCTCTTTGCGTAAATACTGTTTCAATTAATTGAATTTTCCCGAATTCCTGCAAATACCTGATTTGTGGATTTCTGGAAAAAGCATGAAAAGGAGCACCGGTATTAAAAGACAACACTTCCGGAAAACTTTCAGTTATAAACATGGGGTGCCAGTATTGTCCGATCAGCAACTCCTTTTTTCCCCAATTCATTTTAATCCATGCATGCCTGAGCCGGAAACCATTGATGTCGGCATCAGAATGACCAAAAAACTCACCTTCCATATAAGCTGATGTTTTTGCCTTTAACGCATCTGGCCCGCTAATAGAACCTGCAAGACGGGTTTGTATGGCGAGAATATTAAAATTCGGAACAGCATTCACATCATTACCTTCCTGGTCTAATTTAACTGCTGCCGGATAAAGAAGGAAATGCCCTTCCCGAAGGTTAACTGTCTGTCGGCTGTCAAAAATAATATCAGTTTTAACAAATCCGGAAAATTTAATTCCGAAATCACCATTTTGTGCTTTCACCATAATAAAGCATAGTAAAAACAGTGTGAGTAAATGTGCTTTTTTCATCATTATTTTTAAATTTTATTCAGTTTATTTTCTAACAAAAGTATTACTTTTGCGCATTAAAGCAAGTTATGAAAATTTTATTTTTTTTACTTTTTACTTCTTTGTTTATCTTCAACTCAGGATTAACTTTTTCAGCAATATTAACAAATGATGAAAATATCGGAAATGATTTTAATCATAAAATAACCCTGTTCAATCCCAGGCTTTCACCACCTGATTCTTTTGAACTCGGAAAGTTGGATGCAAAAAGCTTTTATCACGATCTAAGTCCATTTACTATTTGTTTCACAACAGGGTTTTTTGCCCCTCCAATCGGATTTGCAACAGCTTTAGGAATGTCTTTTACAAAGCCTGAAATTTACAATCTTGGTATTCCTTACGATAAAAGAACAAATATTCTGAGTAAAAAATACATGGAAGGTTATCTTAAAACTGCTCAAAAACAAAAAGCCATACGTTCATGGGCAGGATTTGTCACAGGAACTGTTTTTCTGGTAGGCGGTCTCAGGATGTTTGGTTATACTCCAAAATTTATTTTTAGCAGATGAACATCATTGACACATCAAAACCCTTCACTTTTGACCGGACTGTCAGAATCATCATTACCGCATTAATTATCTATTCCATCATTTGGGTTTTAGGCTATCTGAGTGATGTACTCACCCCATTTGCCATTGCTGTTATTATAGCATATTTGTTAAATCCGTTTACAACATGGGTTCAGAAGTATGTCAAAATCAGGGTTTTGGCTGTCCTTATTACATTTATTGTCGTTATTTCATTCATTACAGCCCTGCTTTGGTTAATTATTCCCATCGTTTCCAAAGAAGTGAGAATGATGGTTGATTTAGTTTACAACTATCTTTATGATATTGATTTTCAGAAAAAAGTAAGTGAGCAAATTCCTGCTCCCATCTACAAGTTATTTGAAGAATCGCTAAACACAGATAAGCTCAAGGAAATTTTATCTGACAAAAAGCTTTCTGACAATATTATACCTTTACTTCAGAAAATTTTACCCGGTATCTGGGGAATTATCACGAGCACAGCAACCATCTTTGCCTCATTAGCCGGCTTTGTTATCGTTTTCCTTTATCTGGTTTTTGTGTTGAAAGATTATGAAAAATTCAGAACCGGATGGCAGGAACTTATTCCTGAAAGGTTCAGATCTCATATGATCGGTTTTGTCAGGGATTTTGAATCTATCATGAGCAAATATTTCAGAAATCAGGCACTGATTGCTTTTATTGTAGGAATTTTATTCAGCATTGGTTTTGTCATCATTAAGCTCCCGCTGGGAATTATTTTAGGCCTTTTTATCGGACTGCTGAACATGGTTCCATACCTTCAAACCATTGGAATTATCCCATGTGCATTCTCCGTATTACTTTATACTCTGAGCGGTGATGGCAACATCTGGATTATGACCGGAAAAGTTACCGCTGTATTTGTAATTACACAATCCATTCAGGACTATATTCTTACCCCAAAAATTATGGGAAAAGTTACTGGTTTTAATCCTGCCATCATCGTATTATCTCTGACTATCTGGGGAAAACTACTTGGTTTTCTTGGCCTTGTGATTGCCTTACCCCTAACCTATCTGATTCTGGCATACTACAAACGTTTTATTTTAAATGAACAAATAGAACAAAGTCCTGTAGAAACTGAAAGCCCGGGAGTTTGACAAATATTCTTTAGTAAATTGTATTTTTGCACTTTATTTTAATCAGAAATGCCAAAGACAAAATATCGTTTTAACCCGGAACTGCTTATTTTTGAAAAACACAGGTTATCTTTCTGGGGAATAGTTTTTCGTGTAGTTGGGATTTCTTTTACCATAATTGCACTTGCTTTTGTTTTCAATCTTCTGACCTCTTCCCTGTTGTCAACACCAAAAGAAAGAATACTATTACGTGAATTGGAAAACACCCGTCAACAATATAAAATTCTGAATGAACAACTTGATCTGCTTGAAAAAGTTGTCAATGACCTTGAATACAGAGATGAAAACATTTACAGGACACTTTTTGAGGCCGAGCCCATTCCGTCAAGCGTCAGAAATGCCGGATACGGAGGAGTGGAAAAATATAAACGACTGGAAGGATATTCCAATTCAAAAATGATGATTGAAACCACCAAGAAAGTGGACAGGCTTTCAAAAAAGTTGTATATTCTGAGCAAATCGTATGACGAAATTGCCAAACTGGCTGAAAATAAAGAAGATATGCTTGCTTCCATTCCAGCCATTCAGCCTGTAAAAGTTTCTAAAAAGATCAGCATCTCGTCAGGTTTTGGCTATCGTTTTCATCCCATTTACAAGGTTCGTAAATTTCACGAAGGACTTGACTTTATCGGGCCTGTCGGGACACCCATTTTCGCAACCGGCAACGGAACAGTTATTAAAACTGAAAGAACGCGTTCAGGATATGGTAATGTGGTAATTATCAACCATGGATACGGTTATCAAACCATTTACGCTCACCTCCATACCATTACTGTCAGACAAGGGCAGAAAGTTAAACGGGGAGAGCAAATCGGTACCATGGGCAGTACCGGCCTTAGCACTGCTCCTCATTTGCATTACGAAGTAATTTTAGGTAAAACAAAGCTAAACCCTGTATTTTTCTTTTATAATGACCTGACACCTGACGAATTTGAAGAAATTCTCAGGCAGGCAGAACAGGCAAATCAGACATTAGATTAAAAATATGATTGAAGAAAAATTATATTACTCTATTGGTGAAGTAGCTGAATTACTTAATGTAAATCAATCACTTATACGTTTCTGGGAAAAAGAATTCAGTGATTTTCTCAAAACAAAGAAAAACAGAAATGGTAAAAGAATGTTTACTTCAAAAGAAATTCAGACACTTCGTGAAATATATTATCTGACAAAGAACAAAGGTTTTACCCTGCAAGGCGCCCGGAACTTTCTTCAGCAAAACAAGAAAAAGCTTGAAAAAGAAATAGTTATTGAAGATACCCTGCAAAAAATGAAAACCTTTTTACTTGATTTAAACAAGATTTTAGACAGTAATGACTAAGAAAATTCCATTTTTATATAAATTAGGCAGGTTGTGGATGAAATTTAAATTTCCGCAATATAAAAATCCTGAGCCTATCGATTTTGAAAGTGCAAAGACATTCGGAATTATTTACAGCCGCGATAATTTGTTAACAGAAACAACAATAGACAATCTTTTTGAGCTGTTAAAGAAAAACAGAAAAATTGTTTTTTCCCTTGAATACATTTCCAAAAATACGGATGACAATTACAAACTCAAAGAAAAAAACCATTTTTCGCTTCGCAATTCTGACATCAATATGCTTGGATTACCCAAGAAGTTTATTCGTGAAAATTTCTGTTCCAATCAATTTGACATTTTACTGAATCTTTCAATGGAAGAAGAGATATTCATACACAACATTGCAGAAATATGCCAAAGTAAAATTAAAGCAGGTTTTTCAACCGATCATGATGCCAGATACGATATGTTAATTGACACCTCACAAACAAAGGATTTCAAACAACTTGTTGATACGGTTATCGATTTTCTTGAAAAAATTAAAAAATACTGATATGAAATTTAAAGGACTTGGTGTTGCTGTAATTACACCTTTTACCAAATCTCTTGATGTTGATATTGTAGCATTTGAAAACATTATTCACCAACTGATTTCAAATGGAGCAGATTATCTGGTTTTACTCGGAACCACAGCCGAAACTCCTACGCTTAGTCCTGCTGAAAAACGACAACTGCTGTCCTCAGCTATTAAAATTAATGCCGGTAAAAAACCTGTAGTAGCCGGAATTGGGGGAAATAACACCCTTAAAATCATTGAAGAAATAAAAAGCTTTGATTTTACTGGTATTGACGGGATTTTATCTGTAGTGCCATACTACAACAAACCCAATCAGAAAGGTATTTACAATCATTTTAAAACAATAGCCGAAGCATGCCCTGTTCCCATTATTTTGTACAACATTCCCGGACGAACCGGTGTTAATATGACCGCTGAAACAACCCTTAAACTGGCTAATGATTTTAAAAACATTCAGGGGGTTAAGGAAGCATCAGGTAATCTCGATCAGATCATGGAAATTATAAAAAACAAACCTGAAAACTTTGCTGTCATTTCAGGAGATGATAATCTGACACTCCCCTTGATTGCGTTAGGAGCCGATGGGGTCATTTCAGTAATCGGAAATGCCTTTCCCGACAAATTATCGAAAATGATTTCAATATTCCCGTCCCATCCGGATAAAGCCGCCCTGATTCATTATGAACTCATGGATTTCATCAAATATCTGTTTGTTGAAGGAAATCCGGCAGGCATCAAAGGGCTAATGTCGCTGATGGGATATTGCGAAAAAACGGTAAGGCCACCATTGTACGAATTAAGTGATGATGTTATTCATAAGTTTCTCGAATTATTACAATCATAATCACCTGTTAATCAGGCTAATAATCTGATAACTAAAATGGCATGGGAGGTTCGTCCTCATCTTCCTGGTCCGGAAGATCATGGTTTGCTTTTGAAGGCAGAACAAAGGTGCCATTCTGAGGCAGGCCAAGATTATAATCAAGGTCTGAAAATTTTGCAAAAGAATCAATAAATCTAAGCCGGATAGCATCTCTGACCTGACCATGCCTGTTTTTGGCCAGATTAATTTCGGCAACTCCTTTCGTAGGCAGGTGGTCATCATCCTCATAAATCTTGTAATACTCCGGACGATAAATAAACAAAACCTGGTCGGCATCCTGCTCAATAGAGCCTGATTCACGCAAGTCGCTAAGCATGGGTTTTTTAGTCCCTGATCTTTTTTCAACCTCACGGCTTAACTGCGAAAGCGCAATGACCGGTACATCAAGGTCTTTAGCCATTGCTTTCAGTGCTCTTGAAATAGAGCTGATTTCCTGTTCCCTGTTGACATTTTTACGATTATCGATATGAGAGTTCATCAACTGCAGATAGTCAATAATGACCATATCGATGCCGTACTGCGATTTCATTCTCCGGCATTTTGCCCTCAGTTCAAATACATTTATTCCCGGGGTGTCGTCAATAAATATTTTTGCATTTGCCAGCTTTGAAATTTTTGCATGAAGCTGCTCCCACTCGTGCTCAGCCAAATCACCACTCCTCAGTTTTTCAGAACGTATTTCAGCTTCAGCCGAAATCAAACGGTTAACCAGCTGAGTGGCCGACATTTCAAGTGAAAAAATGGCAACGGATTTCTCAAAATCAACAGCGGCATTCCGGGCCATCGATAAGACAAATGAAGTTTTACCCATACCGGGACGCGAAGCAATAATGATCAGGTCGCTTTTCTGCCAGCCAAGTGTGATCTTGTCCAACTCAATAAATCCGGACGGCACGCCTGAAGTCCCTGTTTTTTCCCTGTTTTTTGAAATATTCTCAATTTCTTCAATGCTTTTTGTAATCAAGGTACTCATGGGCAGATAGCTTCCCTTCAGATTACCCTGGGAAATATTAAATATTTCACGTTCAGTCTGGTCAAGCAAATCAAACACATCTGTCTGATCATCATAGGCCATAACCTGTACCTGCGTTGAAATCCTGATCAGTTCCCTTAAAAGGAATTTTTCGACAAGTATTCTGGAATGGTATTCAATATTAGCAGAAGAGCCAACCCTATTGGTCAACTCACTGATATAAAAAGCTCCACCCACAGCCTCTAACTTCCCTTCAGACCTTAATTCATTAGTAACTGTAAGAATATCAATCGGTTTCGTATTATTGTAGAGGTTCAGGATGGCATTAAAAATTATTTTATGTTCCTCACGGTAAAAAACATCAGCATGGAGAAAATCAACTACTTCCGTCAGGGCATCTTTTTCGAGCATAATTGCACCCAAAACAGCTTCTTCGATATCGACAGCCTGAGGCGGTATTCTGCCGTACTCCAGTTGCTGTGAAGCCACCTGTTGTATCTTTGCCCTGATACTTGTAAGCCTTTCTGAAAACGATTCTGTCTTCTTTTCCATAAAAACTGCTTTGTTTTCCTCTTTCCCGCTATTGAATTTTGACGCTAAGGTAAACGGGTCAGTTTTACCGTAAAAATATCGTATTTAAACCAATTATCAATTCACAGGCTGAAAGTTTTCTGTGAATATTTTGTTGATATTTTTTTTAATTCTGCCACTAACAATTCAAAACTGACTTTTTTATCCACATTCCACTTTAATTCAATCTCCTCCTGCCCTGATAATTTTTTAACAATTAATTTTGGCATGCCCATTATCCAAAATCAGGCAAGTTTTCTTTTTCGGAAACTTTTTTTAAACATTTTTTTCTGAATAATTTTTACTTATATATTACTGATAATCTGTCATTTATATTAAATCAACTGAGTTTGAAACCATTATGATTTTTCATTTAAAGCCAAAGGTAAAACCAGCTCAAACAAGCAAAATAAATTATTCTTATTTTTTATAATACACTGAGAACAAACTACATACAAACAACTAACTGTAAACCAGAATATAGAATGTAAAATATTATATTACAGTTACTTAATGACCCGAGGGAGCTTCGAGGAAAGAACCTTTGTCTTCTACAATTTTCTTCAGAAACCACTCAGGATAACCGGGCTGTGAAGGGCTTACCGGCATACCATAGCCATTGGTTTCAAATTGTCCGTCTTTTTCTTTCTTGATATTGCCATCATGGTATTTAACAATCAGATACTGAAAAAGCTGTTTCCAACGCTCCACAACAGCCTGCCCCGTGTTAACAGAATAATCAGTCAGAAACTGACGAGCAAGCTCAGGGTTTTTATCATAAAGGTTTTTTGCCGCCAGATCAATAGCCGGCATATAACTCACAAACTTGTCTTCAAGTTCCTTCTGAACTTTTCTGACATCTTCAATCATGTAGCTGTATCGCAGATAGGTAAAATTGGAAACCATGGTAAATACCCAAAAAGCGGCATCATTGCTGAATTGGAGCATGTTGCCGTTACCTTCGGCATAAGCAGGAGGCACCTTATTGATTCCGCAATACATTGGAGAAAAAACAGTTGTATTGGCATCATCGACACCAAACCAGAAAATACCGCCAATCGGATCGGGAAGCCAGTTGCGTGCCTGTGCAACAAAAACGAAACCTGTCTGTTGAGTTGCCGTTGCTCTTTCATTGCAGTAAGTTTTTTCATCAACCTTCCATGTCAGCGGACGCCAGCGGTAAGGTAATCCCCAGGGGCCTGCACCTATATCTTTGGTCATATCGAATGCAGTGCCTTCCAGATGATCACGCATGAAAAACATCATATCCTGTACGGTAATTTTTCTTTTTGGCTTGATATACAGGGGCATACGTCCGACTACCTTGCCATTTTCAATTTTAATATGACCGCTGACATAATCCTGATATTTATCCATTCCATCGGCAATATGGTTGAAAAATGCCCAAACCCTGATGTCACAAAAACGAGCTCCGCCAAAATCCGGCTGAGCATAGGCATCTGAAAAACTGAATTCCTTGTCGGGTCCTGTGTACCAGCCTTTTTCTCTGGCAAAAGAAATTACCTCTTTATCGTACAGACAGTTTTCAGGATCATTCAACGGAAAAGTGGTTATTCTGGACTGATTGGCATGTCCGCTCACATAACCATCTGGTATTCTGACAGCTACCCACAAAGCGCCTTTTTTACCCTTTCCTTTTCCTAACATTTCAAGTATCCAGCATTCATTTTTATCGGCAATGGAGAATGATTCGCCTGAACTGTAATAACCATATTCATCCACCAGGCTTGTCATCACCTGAATGGCTTCACGGGCTGTCTTTGCTCTTTGTAAAGCAAGGTAGATTAATGAACCATAGTCAATAATTCCTTCAGGATTCACCAATTCTTCTCTACCCCCGAAAGTGGTTTCTCCAATTGAAACCTGATATTCATTCATGTTGCCAACAACGGAATAAGTATGTCTTACTTGTTTGATTTCTCCCAAAAACTTACCACTGTCCCATTCGTATATTCTCATCATGGCATTTTCGGGATAATCTCTTGCCGGTTTATAGTACAACTCGCCATAAAGAACGTGCGAATCGGCAGAATAGGTAATAAAAGTTGAACCATCAGCAGAAGCACCTCTTGTAACAATATAATTGGTGCATGCATCAGAAATCAAGCTGACAAATAAGGTAAAGAGTAAAAACAAGCTTATTTTACGTTTCATATCAATGATTTTTAATAAGTTTTAGACGGGCAAAAATAAATTAAGAAGGCCAATGAAAGCCAGTTCCTCACAAAAATTTATTAAAATCTGAATGCTGTGAATAAAAGCATTTGCCGGAAGCATAACAGCCGGATAATTTTGCATCAAAAAAGACCAGTGGAAAAAGCTGATATACTTATACTTAATGAATTATTCTACAGGCACTTCGATCAAATCGCAAAGGAAACTTTAAAACTGCCTGCTTCAGGATCGGTAAGGGAATATTACCGGTTAAAGTCAGGCAATTCAACGGCTATAGGTGCATTCAACAAAGATATCAGGGAAAACATGGCATTTTTTACCCTTACACGTCATTTCAGATGGCTCGGATTAAATGTCCCTGATATTTTTGAAGTAGAAACCGACCAAAAGCATTATCTTCTGCAGGATTTAGGCGACACAACACTTTTCAGCTATTTACAGGAAGCCGGATCTGAAGATAAAATAAGCGAAAAATATTTTTCAGCAGTTGAAAACCTGCTTGACTTTCAGTTTATCGGCCATCGCGGACTTGATTACAATATCTGTTACCCACGCAAAGCCTTTGATAAGCAATCCATGATGTGGGACCTGAACTATTTCAAGCATTATTTTATTCGCCTTGCAGGTGTAACTTTTGATGAACAGGCACTTGAAAATGACTTCCACACTTTTACCAACTTCCTTATGCAAGCCGGAACCGACAATTTTATGTTTCGTGATTTTCAGTCAAGAAACATTATGGTTTTCGGAGAAAAACTTTATTTTATTGATTACCAGGGAGGAAGGCGTGGCCCACTTCAATACGATCTGGCCTCTCTCCTGTTTGATGCAAAAGCTAACCTGTCGCCTGAGTTCAGGTTGAAGGTGATGGAACATTACATCGAAACGGGGAAAAAACAATTTGGTATCAATCCGGAAATTTTCAATAAGTTTTTTTATCCTATTGTGTTGATCCGCATCATGCAGGCTTTCGGGGCTTATGGATACAGAGGCTTTTTTGAAAGAAAAACACATTTTCTCCAAAGTATTCCTTTTGCCCTGAAAAATCTTGAATGGATTTTTGACCATTACAGGCCTGAGCTACATCTGCCTGAACTGTACAGAGTTTTTGAACAGATACTTGTCAGTAAAACCCTCAGCGAGCTTAGTTTTACACCAGCCAGTGGGTTGACAGTTTCCATCAACAGTTTCAGCTATAAAAAGAGCTATCCGCTCGATAACAGCGGAAATGGCGGTGGTTTTGTCTTTGACTGCCGCTTTTTACCCAATCCCGGACGCTTTGCAGAATATGCAGAATTGAATGGAAAAGACCCGAGAGTCATTGCCTTTCTTGAATCAAAGCAAGAGACCAACGAATTCCTGAAAAATGTGTTTGCCATTACTGATGCTGCTATTTCAAATTACCTTGAAAGGAAATTTTATCACCTCATGATTTCTTTTGGATGTACGGGTGGTCAACACCGCTCAGTCTATTTTGCCGAAAAGCTGGCCCAAAGATATGCCGGTATGCAGGGCGTTAACGTCAGGGTCAAACATTTTGAACTTGACAAATCATGAAAAAAGCGATGATTCTGGCAGCAGGCAAAGGCACAAGGTTAAAACCTTTCACCGATACCATGCCCAAAGCACTATTTCCTCTTAATGGAACACCAATCTTAGAAATTGTAATTCAAAGACTTATAAAATACGGTTTTAAAGACATCATTATCAATGTTCATCATTTTGCCGAAAAAATTGAAGAATTCTTACAAATTAACAACAATTTTGACATCAACATCACTTTCTCCCATGAGGAAAATCTTCTTGAAACAGGAGGCGGCTTAAAAAAAGCTTCCTGGTTTTTTGAAAAAAGCGGCTATTTTCTGGTTCACAATGTTGACATCATCTCTGATCTGAATTTAGAAGAGTTTTTTACTTATTCAGTTGAAAATCAAAGTATTGCAACATTAGCTGTTTCAGAACGGGATTCTTCGCGTTATTTTTTATTTGACTCAGAGATGAATTTAAAAGGTTGGCGAAACACAAAGACTGGCGAAACCATCATTTATGAAAATTCCGCACTTCGGCCTTATGCTTTCAGTGGCATTCAGGTCTTGTCCGATTCTATTTTTCAGTTTTTCCCCGAAAAAGATGTTTTCTCCCTCACGGAACTATATTTAACAGTCTGCGGTCGGCAGCAAGTCAGGGGATATCTGCATAGTGCAGGAAACTGGATGGATGTCGGTAAAACGGTCAGCGGATAAATTTTAATATTCCTAATCATTCACATAATGGGGAAAAATAACACAAGAGTAGGATATTTGCTTTTTTGAAAAAGTAATACATTTGATTTTTACTTAAAAACAATGGAGAGCGCAGAAATAAATAATTTGCAAAAAATTGCCACCCAGGTCAGAAGAGATATTATCAGAATGACCAACCATGCGAAATCAGGACATCCGGGCGGGGCACTCGGAGCAGCTGACTTACTTACCGTTCTGTTTTTTCATACCATGCATATCGACCCTGATAAATACACTGACACCGGAATAGGCGAAGATGTTTTTTTTCTTTCAAACGGCCACCTTTCTGCCCTGTTTTACAGCATTCTGGCCAGAAGAGGTTATTTCGATGTGGATGAACTTTCAACTTTCAGAAAGCTGAACAGCCGCCTTCAGGGGCACCCTGCTTCTGTCGATAATATCCCTGGTATCCGAATTTCAAGCGGTTCACTCGGACAAGGTTTAAGCGTTGCCATCGGACATGCTTTGGCAAAGAAACTCAACAACGACAATCATCTTGTTTATGTTTTATGCGGAGATGGTGAACTACAGGAAGGACAAAACTGGGAAGCTTTTATGTTCGCTGCTCATCATAAAGTTGACAATCTCATTGCCATTATTGATTTCAACAATAAACAAATTGACGGAAACGTTAGTGATGTCATGTCATTAGGTTCACTCGAAGATAAAATGAAAGCCTTTGGCTGGTACACCCTTAACATGGATGGACATTCCTATAAAGATATTATTGCCTCACTTCAGGTAGCTGGTCAGGTATCCGGACAGTCAAAACCTGTCTGCATCATCATGCACTCCGTCATGGGAAAGGGTGTTGATTTTATGGAAAACAACCATCATTGGCATGGAGTAGCTCCTGATGATGATCAAACTATTCGTGCACTCGCACAATTGCCTGAAACTTTAGGAGATTTTAAAATAATCTGAGATGAAACTAATCTCTAAAACGCTGATAATTTTATTATTACTAATAACAACTCAGTCAAATGTTTTTTCACAAAATCCAAAAACACGCATCCTTTTCCTGCTTGACGGATCAGGTAGCATGTGGGGATTATTTGAAAAAGAAGTAAAAATTGATGTTGCCAAACGACTTTTGACCAAACTTGTTGATAGTATTTCCCAAAATAAGGAGGTTGAAATGGCGCTAAGGGCTTACGGGCATGTCAGTCCAAAGGTAAAACAGGATTGTAAGGATACACGTCTGGAAGTACCTTTCGGCCCCGACAATAAGGATCAGATTATTGCCAGGCTTAAAGAAATCCGGCCAAAAGGAACGACACCAATTGCGTATTCTCTTTCAGTGGCAGCAAACGACTTCCCTCGTGCCAACAATGTCAGAAACATCATCATTTTGATTACTGATGGCATCGAAGAATGCGGAGGTGACCCTTGTCAGGTTTCCCTTTCACTTCAGAAGAGAGGCATCATGCTAAAACCTTTTATCATTGGGTTAGGCATCAATGAAGATTTGATCAGTCAGCTGGACTGTGCCGGAAATTTCTTTAATGCCACCGATGAAAATTCTTTTGAAAAAATCCTTAATGTGGTCATTTCCAATGCTTTAAACAACACTACAGCCCAGGTAAACCTGCTCGACAGTTATGGAAAAGCAACAGAAACCGATGTTGACATGACCTTTTACGAAAGCAAAAAAGGTATGATTATGTACAACTTCTATCATACCCTGAATGATGCCGGACTACCTGATACCCTTTTCATTGATCCTTTTATGAATTATAATCTTGTCGTTCATACACTTCCACCTGTTACAAAAGAAAATATATCTCTGAATCATGGCAAACATAATATCATTGCCGTGAATGCACCTCAGGGCTATTTAAATCTGGTGATAAAAGGAATTACTCAGTATAAGAACCTGATAGCAGTTGTTAAAAAAGCAGGCGGAACAGAAACGGTTTATGCACAGGAATTTAATACGTTACAAAAATATCTGGTCGGGAGGTATGATCTGGAGATTCTTAGCCTGCCGCGGATTTACGTTAAAGATGTTGAAATCAAGCAAAGTTCAACAACAACCATTGAAGTTGAGCAACCAGGTAAAATAGTTATTTATTCGTCAACTCCCATGATAGGATCCATTTTCAGGACTGTCAACGGAAAACTGGAATGGGTTACCAACCTTGACGACAAGCTTCTGACTCAGGTGCTGATCATGCAACCCGGCACCTATATTTTATCCTACCGCAGAAAAAATGCGCGTAGTACTTTCTACACCAATGACAAAGAGTTTGTGGTTTCATCAGGAACATCCCTCAGTATCAATTTAAAATAAGATGAAAGAATATCCAGTAATCAACATCAAATCAACCCGTGCCGGTTTTGGAGATGCCCTTTTCGAAGTTGGCATGAAGAATAAAGATATTGTTGCACTTTCAGCCGATTTGTCCGATTCCGTTAAAATGACCAAATTCAGGCAAGCTTTCCCTGAACGCTTCTTTCAGGTCGGAATAGCCGAAGCAAATATGATAGGTATAGCTGCAGGACTGGCTACCGGAGGAAAAATACCTTTTACAGGTACATTTGCCAATTTTTCAACTGGCCGGGTTTACGATCAGATCAGACAATCAGTGGCTTACAGCAAGAAAAATGTTAAAATATGTGCCTCCCATTCGGGACTGACAGTGGGTGAAGACGGAGCCACGCACCAGATTCTGGAAGACATCGGACTAATGAAAATGCTGCCCAATATGACGGTTATTAACACCTGCGATTACAATCAGACCAGGCAGGCCGTTCATGCGATTTCTGATTTTGATGGCCCGGTTTATCTTCGTTTCGGCAGACCTGATGTCCCTAACTTTATTCCTGATGATATGCCCTTTGAAATAGGGAAAGGAATAATTTTAAATGAAGGCACAGATATTACGGTTTTTGCTACCGGACATCTGGTATGGAAAGCCCTTGTGGCTTGTAAAATACTTGAAGAAAAAGGAATCAGCGCAGAAATCATAAATATTCATACCATAAAACCACTTGACAAAGAACTGATTCTGAATTCTGTACATAAGACACTCTGCGCCATCAGCGTTGAAGAACATCAGAAGTCAGGTGGAATGGGCGAAAGCATTGCCTCCTTGCTGTCTGCCGAATTGCCAGTATTTTTTGAGGTTGTCGGTGTTAATGATGTCTTTGGTGAAAGCGGTAAACCGGAAGAGCTTTTAACAAAATTTGGACTTTCTGAAAATCATATTGTTGAAGCTGCTTTAAAAATTTTGAAGAAAAAAACACATTAAACTTTCAGGTCTCTGTACGGTCATATTCAAAAAATGTTTTATAGATGTTCCTTTCTGATGAGGAAATTGTATTGTTGTTCCGGGATAAAAACCGGAGATCCTATGCTTTTACCCAATTACTTGAAAAATACAAAGAGAAAGTTTACTGGCTGATCAGGCGTATGGTACAAAATCATGAAGATGCCAATGACCTGACACAGGAGGTTTTTATTAAAATATGGAGAAAAATTGATGATTTCAGGGGAGAATCCAAACTTTTCACATGGATTTACAGAATTTCTGTGAATATGACCATCAGCTTTTTAAACAAAAGCAATACAAATCAATACTTACCTGATGCCGTTTTTGAAAACATTACTTCCTCTCAGGTGGATCATTCTCCTCAGGAAGATGGAGGTGAAATTCTGAAAAAACTTCATAATTGTGTGAAAAATCTACCTGAAAAACAACAACTTGTATTTCAGTTACGTTATTTTGAAGAGCTTAGTTATGAAGAAATCGCTGAAATCACCAATACTTCTGTCGGAGCATTGAAAGCCAATTATCATCACGCAGTTAAAAAAATTGAACATTATTTGTTCATTCCTGATTAAACGATTGAAAAAAATTTATGTCAAAAGAATATGAGCGACCCAAAAGACATACATAATGAGCTTAAACAGATTTCTCCCCGGCTGGCAGAAATTGATAAAAAGGAAAATTATGATGTGCCTGAAGGTTATTTTGACCAATTATCAGAGGAGATACTGAGAAAAACAGTTAAAAGCAACC
>JAAYUY010000070.1 GCA_012517435.1 Sphingobacteriales bacterium
ATGATAGTGTATCAAATTAGAAATATTACCTTCAGGTTGAAAATCATCTTCAAATTTGAATTGGCATTTGTAAATATGTGAACCCTCTGAGTTTTGCTCATAAACACCGACTCTGCAATTTTTAAACTTAGATTGTAATACCAAACTTTTTGGCGGAGATGTGCTAACATAAAGTAATTTATTAATGTAAAAATAAATACCAAATTCCAGATTTTCAAAAGTATTGATTTGTCCATTTCGTTGACATGAAACAGGAATGTTATTATAGCTTAACGACCTTCTTATAAGTAGTTTAGAATTCCAGCAAAAAATTCCAACACCTGAAATTTTGTCTTGCCCATAATCATTTATATAATTAAAATCACAGCCTTCAATTCTTAAAGATATGCCTTTCGCATAAATAAACTGATTGAGTGGATTATTAACGATCAACGATGTATCATTGCTATTGTAAAAATAACAATCTTTTATAAAACTTAAATTGTCATAAGGAACTGCAGTGACATAATCTCCATAAGTTTCAAAGTAAATTGAGGTAATGCATTCAGAAAAAGAAGTATTCGATGCAAGTATGACACCACCTCCATGAACGAAAACAGCAGTAGATGCATTTTCGATTTTGGTATTATGACAAAGAATTAAAAATCCTTGAGTCCTATTTTGACCTATAACTGTCTGGGGTGCATAGGGATTTCCATTTACAATTATTCCTCCCCAACTACTACCCCCATCACTTGTAATTATTGCATTTTCAATAATCAGTTTGGCTCCTACGCTAACCGTAATGCTACTTCCACTTCTCATTTTAAATGTTCTGTCGTTTTCAATTAGAACAGACGAACAATCAATAACCAAAGTCGCTCCATTAGAAATTGTTATACCATCACGCCAATTTCCACTTCGCTGATTTATAGAATCAGGATCGTCTTTGTTTGTCCAAATTTGGTCAGAAGTAATAGTCACTTGATTAAATGCTGAAAATGACAATAAAATCATTGTACAAATTAAATAAAACTTTTTCATAAGATAAGATTTTAGAGTTTATTAAAGTTTTTTGACTTAAACGAAAACCAAAACCTTACCTTTGCAGTAAGGTTTTGGGGTGGTTTAAAAAGCTGGGACGCACTTTAAACCCTTAGTTTTATTAAGCTAAGTAAACCCCAAAACCGTTTTTCTTAAAGCCTCAGTCAAATAAAATTTCATAAATCTTTTCTCAAGTGATTTCAGGATAAATGAACATTTTCCGGAGCCGGTCGGGTTATTTGTAATGAAAGGGCAAAGCAAAAAGATGAAGGGAAAAGAAAAACCCGGGCATACTGGAAACTGCCCGGGTCCAGGAAACAGTAATAAATGTGAAGTGTAGGGATAATAAATCCCTGTCGTGAAGTGAGTTTTTATTCCGGTCAACAATGATTTTCCCATCATTCTCCTGAATCAGATATTGTCAACAAAGCGAATGATTTCGTCAACATTGGTGCGTTGGTAAGCCACCATCCCGATAAGTTGTTGATTTTCAAAACACAATAAATCGGAGGTGCCATTCAGACCGTATTTCTGTTGTAGATGTTTGTAGATTTCATCATCGAAAACAGCCTGAATCTTCTGTGGATCCAGATTAAAGTTTTCTTTGAGAAAGTCTGCCTGAAGTCCTGACCTCATGGAAGGAAAAACATACACGATATTTTTGTTGTCAGCTTCGTTTTGAAAATGTTCTGCAGCATACATAAATACAGGGAAACAACGAAAACACAGGCCACTGTTGACTACATTGACAAAAATTTTCCCTTCTGACGCAAGAAGAGTTTTGAGTGGGTCGGGTTTTGGCTGTGCTATTTTAACCTCCTCCCTGACCGCCATACTTTCGGCTTCAGAAATATTGCAGGAATTGTTGCCAAAAAGTACCGAAACCAATAACAATATGATTATCTTTTTCATAGGCCTAAAGTTTAAATTTTATGCGTTTAAAATACAGGGCATCGCCATTTTCTTCGATCCAGACCAACTGATTCCCCTGAAGTGCCAGCCCGCTGATTTTAGTGCCGAGAGTGAATTTTTTCACCACCTTTCCTGTTTTCAGACTTCTGATGATCAGATTATTTTCATCTGCCAGGGTGGTAAATTCAAGGATCTGATCCGGATAGGTCGATTCAGTATAGGCAATAAATTTTGGTTTACCTCGTGAATTATGAATGACCACAAAAGTCCTGATAAAACGGATGGTATCATCTTCAGGGGTGAATCTGGCAGGAATGATGACTTTTCCGGTTTTATGGTCATATATGTCGCGGTTGTTTGAAAACAGGAGGTCGTTGCCGGCCATCTTAAAATCGCAATTCGCTATCAGCTGATAAGGTTTGTCCCATTTAATCATATCATTTCTGATGCTATCCAGAAACTGTGGAAATTTCTTATAGCTGA
>JAAYUY010000071.1 GCA_012517435.1 Sphingobacteriales bacterium
TTGTTGAAATTGCTGAATGTTTCGAAAGAGCTCATGAACTTGGTATGGCTACTGTTTTGTGGTGTTATACCCGTAATGACGCCTTTAAAAAAGACGGTGTTGATTATCACACTTCAGCCGATCTGACCGGACAGGCCAATCATCTGGGCGCTACCATTCAGGCCGACATTATTAAACAAAAGCTTCCCACCAACAATGGTGGATTTAAAGCCATAGGTTTTGGGAAAACACATGCAAAAATGTACACCGACTTGGTCAGCGAACATCCTATTGACCTCTGCCGCTATCAGGTTGCTAATAATTATATGGGCAGGGTAGCACTCATTAATTCAGGTGGCGAATCAAAAGGTGCTTCCGATCTGGCAGAAGCTGTGGCCACTGCCGTCATTAATAAAAGAGCAGGTGGTAGCGGTCTAATCTCCGGAAGAAAAGCTTTCCAGAAGCCAATGGATGAAGGGATTAAATTACTTAATGCCATTCAGGATGTTTACCTTTGCAAGGAAATCACCCTGGCTTAGCTGAAAAATCATGGCTAAATGGTATCAGAAAATCACCGAGGGTATTCCTTCCGGTAAAATTTTTAAAAAGTCATTTGACCAGGCCAAAGATGATAAATGTCCCGCTTGTGGAATTAAGCACGACAATCAGGCTTTAGCTGAAAACTTTTATGTCTGCCAGTGTGGTTTTCATTATAAAATAACTTCATTTGATTATTTCGATGGCCTTTTCGGTGAAAAGGCTTACACCTTATTGTTTGAAAATATACAACCTGTTGATATTCTTGGTTTTACTGACCGTATTTCTTACAACTCCCGTTTAACAAAAGTCCGGCAAAGCACCGGGCTCAATGAGGCCATCAACATCGCAACCGGAAAATGTGACAATTTTGACCTGCTTGCAGGAGCCATGGATTTTAATTTCATAGGTGGGACTATGGGTTCTGTGGTGGGTGAAAAAATAAGACTGGCAAGTAATTACTGCATTGAACACAATATGCCGCTTCTTCTGATTTCACGCTCGAGCGGGGCACGACTCATGGAAGGCATGTTCTCGCTGATGCAAATGGTCAAAACCACTCTCGCTGTTTCAAAACTGGATGAGCATAGAATTCCTTTCATCTCTTACCTGATCAATCCGGTAATGGGCGGAGTTACTGCATCTTATGGGATGATTGCCGATTTTGTCATTGCTGAACCACGTTCCCTGATCGGTTACACCGGCCCGAGAATTATTAAGGAATCCATTGGTAAAGAGCCTCCAAATGATTTTCAGAAGTCCGAATTTCTACTTAAAAATGGCTTTATTGATATGATTATCAACCGAAATGAGCTTAAACCTACTATCATTAAGCTCATTAATCTGATCAGAAATTGAACAGTAGTTTACTACAACGTTTCAAATTGCCCATTGCTATTGGTGTTCTTCTGGTATTGATTTATTTTCCCCTCTTTCTCCATCTTGATATAGTTCCTCTGAGAATGTGGGATGAATCTTTCTATGCTGTTTCAGCACTCGAAATGACGTTTAACCATAATTTTTTTGTTAAAACTTTTAATAGTGTTCCTGATTTTTACAACCTTAAACCGCTTTTAATCACATGGATTCATTCCCTGTTTTTTTCATCACTCGGCATTAATGAACTTTCACTGAGGTTACCGTCAGCTCTTTCCGGTTTGATTTTAATCCTCGTTTTATTCTTTTTTCTGAAAAAAAACGGATGTAATGTCTATTTTTCCCTGATTTGCTGTTTAATTCTGGTTACTTCAAAAGGTTTTGTTTCCGACCATGTAACCCGTACAGGCGACCTCGATGCTCCGCTTTCCTTATTCCTCTTTCTCTCAGCCATCAGCTTTTATAAATATCTGACTAATTCTGAAAAACAAAGCAAATATCTAAACCTTACCATTTTTTTTACGTTTCTGGCATTCATGACGAAAGGTGTTGCCGGGCTACTTTTTCTTCCTGCTTATTTTTTCCTGCTGATGTATTCAGGAAAGTTATTATCCTTTCTCCGTCAGCCAGTTAACTATCTTAAAGTATTGCTCTTTATCTCTGCTATTGTTTTTTATTATTTGCTGATTGAATACAAACAACCCGGATATATTTCACATGTACTTGAAAATGAGGTATTTGGTCGCTATTTAAGTGTGAAAGACGGTCATCAGCATGGGGCTTTTTACTATATCGGCCTGCTCATTTCAAACCAGTTTTTTCCATGGATATTTCTTCTTCCTTTCTCTTTGATACCCGTGATAAAACAAATTCGAGGCAAAAAAACAGACATCTTTGTTTTTTCCTTGTTTATCATTGTCACTTATTTGATTGTCATCTCTTTAGGAAAAAGTAAACTCGAATGGTACACTGCTCCTGCCTTTCCTTTCCTTACTATCATAGCTGTAAAATCATTAATGGACTTCTTTAACTTTTTTGCTAAATACAAATGGGCTTCATCCCTCTTTTTCAAAATTATTTTTTCTTTCGCAATCCTTATCTATCCCTATTATCAAATCATTGATTCAGTTTATTTTCCAAAAAATGATTGGGCAGCTCAGAAATATGGTACTTTTTTCAGGCAAATTAGAAAAAATCATCCTGAAATCAAAAAAATAAAAGTGATTCATGACGGCTGGAATTCCCATCTGGTCTTTTATGTGAGGCTTTACAATGAAAAATATGGCTATCAGATTCATTATGAAAATACTTTCGAAAAACCTGAGGTATTAAAAAAAGAAATCGATGGAGTAAAAAGCGGGGATTATGTCGTTGCTTTTCAGACTGAGATTCTCGATCCTTTGTACTCTAAATTCAATGCAGCCATTCTCGACAGGTATCAGGAGCTTGTTCTGGTCAGGATGTTTTCCGTCAAAAATCATCCTGCAACAACACATCAACCCTGAAAGGGTTTATCATCGTAACAGGGGTATGCGGATTCTCTGAAACAATGTAAATCTGAACACAGTTTTCCGGTATTTTAACATCTATAGGCTGAATAAATCGGGATATTTCACCTTCGGCTCCGATTTTCCTTATCAGCACACTTTCTTCTTTCTGTCCTTCATTTGTTATAAATTTTAATCTCAGGTAATACGGATACTGAAAACGAACAGCACCGAAAATGAATCTGACAGTTCTGCTCTTCGATAAACAGGGCAATTCCACTTTAACTTCCTTTCCTCTAATCCTGTAAACCTGCTTCAGGTCAAATTTTTTATCAAAGCCTGTAATCAGCGAGCTATCTACCTTAACAATTTGATAATGTAATGAATCCTTGTTTTTCTCAAATAATAACCAATTCGGGCTGTCAAAATAAGTCAGGTCGTACCATGCATTCTTTAACCGGTAGTTGTAGCGGTTAGCGACTTCAATAAAATTATCATAGGCATGATTTATCATAAAATCAGGCATGAAAACACTGACAAGGCTGTCGGTTGATAAATGATAATCAGTGGCTAATTTTGAATTAAGTCCGGAATTATCAATCACATAACCCTTAAAATAACGACTGATATGTCCGTGTTTGGAGAGCAATTTCTGCTCTTTGTGGCTGATTGTTCCAAGATATTCTCCAATCAGAATACGCTCATTTTCAATATAATTCATAGATTTCTTCATCCAGGCAAGTGAATTTAGAATATCCAATCTGATAAAAACAAACAGGATGATGGCCGTAAAGATAACAACTGCCGATGATACTTTTCCTGAATTATTCAAAAAATACCCCAATGATGTAAAAATCTGCATCGAAATAAAAAAAGAAGGCAGGGCATAATACCACATCATTTTTTCCTGTGGGTTATAAATCATGTAAAGAATAAGTACTGAAACTGCCAGTAAAAAAGGGATCAGATACTTATAATCTTTTTTTAACCGGCCTGATGTCATGAGTAAGATAAATAAACTCAGGCTAAAAATGAAAAAAATACCAAGCCAGATAGCTGTAAATGTATTACTTAGCAATGGTTCAAGAAAAGGGAACAAGGAAGAATCGGGATGAGTGTAATGAAAAACTTTGGCATAGGCCGATTGAGGCAGTGGGCTGTCAAAAATGGAATAAGTTATGATCAGATAGATAATCAAGGGAGTAAGAAAATAAAACAACAAACTTTTGCCAAATTCTATTGATTTCATTCTGTCATGAATAATATTTCTGTTGTTGAATAGTAAAACGGCCATAAGCATCCCTGAAGTTGAAACTGCATCCAGTTTCGACCAAACCGAAAGGGAAATCAATAAAAGTGCAGGATTTAAGCTGTTTTTCAGTACAAAATAAAAAGCTCCCAGAATCAGGGAAAGATGAAAAGGAGTCTCTATCCCCGTAAA
>JAAYUY010000072.1 GCA_012517435.1 Sphingobacteriales bacterium
AAAGTGCTGTCGAACCGCAGGCCTCCTTATGGCATTTATGGCGGATTGTTCGATGCATTAAGCGACACGCAGGGAAAAGTATTGCTGGCTGATAACACAGAAACTTTGGAAGCCATGCGTTTATTTGAACAATATGAAGGAGTTGATATTCATCCGGCTGCAGGTGTGGCATTAGCCAGCCTGATGAAGGAAATAAAAGAAAATCGCCTTGATAAAAAAAGCATTATCATGTTAAATATTACCGGAGGAGGAGAAAAGCTGTTTATGAAAAACCATGATTTATATTACCTTAAACCTTCTCTGATTGTTGAGAGTACCATTGAAAAAACAAAACTTGAAGAGCAATTAAAATCATTATGGTAGAAAAATGATTAAAATAGGATTATTAAAAGAAGGAAAAATACCCCCTGACAGAAGAATTGTTTTAACTCCCCACCATGCTTCAGCCCTGATGAAAAAATATCCGGATATTGTGGTGGTTGTGGTGGAAGACAATCAAAACCGCTGTTTTACCAATAACGAATATGAACATGCAGGTGTAGAAGTGGTTCAGGATATCAGCGACTGCGATATTTTACTGGGAGTTAAAGAAGTGCCTGTTAATCAATTGATTGAAGGAAAAACGTATATGTTCTTTTCTCATACCATAAAAAAACAGGAACACAACCGAAGATTGCTTCAGGAAATTCTTAAAAAGAAAATTCGACTGATAGATTATGAGTGCCTTCACGATGTGGAAGGCAACCGCCTGATTGGATTTGGACGGTTTGCCGGAATAGTCGGGGCACAACATGCACTCGTCATGTGGGGAAAATACACTGGCCGTTATGAATTAAAACGGGCAATTGAACATCATGATTATAATCTGCTGATAGAAAGCAATAATAATATTGACCTTGGTAAAGTGAAGATATTTGTTACCGGAAATGGCAGAGTATCGAAAGGTGCAGTTGAATTGCTGGAACATGCAGGAATTAAAAAACTGACAGTCAAAGAATATCTTGCATATCAGGGAGACAGGCCTGTTTATTGTCAGTGCGATATGGATGAACTTTACCGGCACAAAAAAGGGAAGCCATTTGATTTTCATCATTTCTTCAGTTTTCCTGAACAATATGAGTGTGTATTTGATAAATTCTATGCTTCCACAGACATACTTATTAATGGTATGTTCTGGAGCCCAAAAGCTGACAGGTTATTTCAGCCGGAAGATATAAAAAAGGATAATTTCAATATCCGTATCATCAGTGATATTTCCTGTGATATAAACGGTTCCGTTCCGCTGACAACCAGGGCTACAACAATTGATCAACCTTATTTTGGGGTCAGCAGGAGAAATCTTCAGGAGTGTGAGCCATTCACAAAAGATGAAATCACAATGATGACCATAGATAATCTGCCCAATGAGCTTCCTCGAGATGCATCAGCTATGTTTGCTGAAGTGATGGCAGAGAGAGTTTTACCTTTATTAATCGAACAGCCGGATCATCCTATAATTTACAATGCCACAATTACTGCTGATGGAAAACTTAATAAGCCCTTCAGCTACCTTGCTGATTATGTGGCCGGTTAATAAGCAGCTTTTAGGATTCTCAGAACTGCGTTTTTATCAAGTTGCTTAAATCTTCCGACAGGTCCATATTTAACAATATCTTCAGCCATCCGGCTCAGTTTCTTTTCATCGGCAGCGAAACCGGCCTCACTTAAGCTGGCAGGTATTTTCAGCAATCTGAAAAAATCTGATAAACGCCTGATCCCTTCTCTGGCGGTTCTCAACTTATCGCCATCATGAAATACATGGAAAACATTAACGGCAAAGTCAACAAATTTATCAGCATTTTCAGGAGATAAAACTTCAGTCATCCAGTGCGGGGTGATAATTGCCAGACCTGTTCCGTGCGTCAGGTCGTTAACGGCACTCACCTTATGTTCAATCATATGAGTTGCCCAGTCGCCTTCTTTTCCGGCAGCCAGTATGCCATTGAGTGCCAGTGTACTGGCCCACATCAGATTGGCTCTGGCATGATAGTTTTCTGGCTCTTTCATGGCAATGGGTCCATAATGAATGCAAGTTTTCAGGATAGCTTCGGTGAGCCTGTCCTGAACAAAGGTTTCTTCAGCCTTACTGAAGTATTGTTCAATACAATGGCTCATGATGTCGGCAGTTCCGGCAGCTGTCTGGTGAGGTGGAACGGAAAATGTGTTTTCCGGGTCAAGAATGCTGAATACTGGTTTTAATGAAGGATGAACAAATGGCAGTTTTTCTTCCGTTTCTTCATTGGTAATGACGCATCCGCCATTGGATTCAGATCCTGTAGCTGCAAGTGTCAGAATAGCGGCAACCGGCAATACTTTCCCTATTCTGGCCTTTCCTGTAAAAAAATCCCATGGGTTTCCCTGATAATGTACTCCGGCTGCTATTGCTTTTATACAGTCAATCACACTTCCTCCACCTGCTCCAAGGATGATATCAATTTTTTCTTCCCTGCAAATCCGTATTCCTTCCCTGACGCTTTTAATGCTCGGATTAGGTTTAATTCCTGAAAGTTCGCAAAACCAGATGTCATTGGAAGTCAGAATATTGGAAATTTTATCGTATAAACCTGATTTTTTCAGGCTATTACCTCCATAAGCCAGTAAAACCCGTTTCCCGTGATTCTTTAACTCTGTTGCAAGTCTTTCTATTTTACCCCTGCCAAAAATAATTTTTGTTGGTATGGAAAGTTCAAAATTTATCATAGCAATTTTTTTCTGCAAAATTAACCGGAAAAATTTTTCAGATAATTTGCACATTTCAAAAACTTGTTATTTTTGTATCGGAATTAAAGTACACTTATACCAAAAAGAATGATAAAGAGAGTTTTTCAGATAATACGACCTGAAGGTAAATGGAAAATAGCCGCTTCAGTAATCGGGGGGGCATTTTTAGGAATAGCTATCTATTTGTTTATTGTTTCCAATGCTTCTTCTTACCTTTCTGACGATCCAGCTACATGTGTGAACTGCCATCTGATGTCGCCTCAATATTCGACATGGTACCACAGCTCTCACCGGGAAGTTACCAACTGCAACGATTGTCATGTGCCTCATAATAATGTGATTAACAAATACTTTTTCAAGGCAAAGGACGGGCTAAGGCATGCCACTGTATTTACCTTGCGAAATGAACCTCAGGTAATTTTCATCAAAAGTGCAGGGATTAAGGTGGTTCAGGAAAACTGCAAAAGATGTCACGAAAAGCTGAATGAAAATACAGAGCTGAAAAATCTGACAGGAGAAAAATATTTAAGAGGAGAAGATAAGGTTTGCTGGAGTTGTCATCGTGAGGTACCACACGGGAGGGTAAACAGTTTGTCGAGCACGGTACATACTTTTGCCCCTCTTCCGGAAGACATTAAACTGAAAAAATAAAAATTTGCTATATGGAACAGAATCAGAATATTAAGAAAAAAGGATGGGTCAACTGGATATTATTTTTTGCCACCATCATTATTGTATTTTTACTGGGCATGCTGGCCAATTCGGTCACACAGCGAAGGACAGAAGCAAGACTGGTCAATACACCAAAAGTTCAGATTAAAGACTATGAGCCCCGAAATAAGATTTGGGGTGAAAATTATCCGCGTGAATATCAGAGTTATTTATTGACGGCAGATACCGGATTTCGCAGCATGTTCAATGGAAGTGGATTGACAGATATGCTGGAGCTCAATCCAAAAATGGTAATTCTCTGGGCAGGCTATGCTTTTTCAAAAGATTATAATCAGCCAAGGGGACATTATTATGCTGTAAATGATGTCAGAATGACTCTTCGAACCGGAAGTCCCTTAAAACCTGATGAAGGGCCTCAACCTTCAACCTGCTGGGCATGTAAGAGCCCTGATGTGCCGCGAATGATGAATGAAGTAGGAATTTCAGATTTCTATAAAGCAAAATGGGCATTTTACGGCCCTGAAATTCACAATCCGATAGGATGTGCTGATTGCCATGACCCCAAAACCATGAAACTCAGGATTTCAAGACCTGCGCTCATCGAGGCTTTTCAGGCAATGGGAAAAGACATTAATAAAGTCAGTCATAACGAAATGCGTTCGCTGGTATGTGCCCAGTGTCATGTTGAATACTATTTCAAAGGTGATGGGAAATATCTGACTTTTCCGTGGGAAAAAGGTACAACTGTCGAAAAGATTGAAGAATATTATGATTCATATCAGTTCAAAGACTGGGAACATGCCCTGAGCAAAGCTCCCATGCTGAAAGCACAACATCCGGATTATGAGTTGTTTACAATGGGAATTCATGCTGAGAGGGGAGTCAGTTGTGCCGACTGCCACATGCCCTATATCAGCGAGGGAGGACAAAAATATACCAATCACCATATTCAAAGCCCGTTAAATAATATTAATGCCAGTTGTCAGGTTTGCCACAGGGAAAGCGAACAGACACTGGTAAAAAATGTATATGACCGACAGATTAAAAATGCTGAATTGCGCGAAAAAGCTGAGCAACTTCTGGTAAAAGCACATGTTGAAGCCAAAGCAGCCTGGGATGCAGGTGCCACCGAAACTGACATGAAAGATATTCTTCAGCTGATACGCCAGGCACAATGGAGATGGGATTTTGCCGTAGCCGGTCATGGTTCCTCATTCCATGCCCCTGTTGAAGTAGCCAGAATACTGGGTAATTCAATTGATAGAGTTCAGGAAGCCCGGGTAATGCTTGCAAAACTTCATGCAAAACTTGGCATTAAGGAAGTAAAATATCCCGACATCTCCACAAAAGACAAGGCACAGGCATATATAGGTCTGGATATGAAAAAACTGAAGGAAGAAAAAGAAGTTTTTGTCAAAACCGTATTGCCTGAATGGGATAAAAAGGCTGAGGAAAGGGAAAGCAAGTGGTGATTATTCGGGCTTATTTTCTTCGACCGGAACAGCCAGCAGCGCACAAACTTCTTCGGCAGCTTTAACAGCCATTTCATTGCCAAGGTTGGCAGCTTCCTTGAAATCGTTACATGCGTTCTGAATATTATTGGTTAGCAGGTAAAGACGTCCACGCCTATAAATGGCATCAGCATCACCTTGCCTGAGCTGGGTATATTTGACAATATCGCTTAAAGCATTCTGATAGTCTTTCTTTTCATCATAAATCAGCGAGCGGTGGAAATATGGGTCAGGGTAGGCAGGTTCAAGTTCAATGGCTTTGGTAAAATCAGCGAGAGCTTCATCGGGTTGAGAAACAGCTTTGTAGGCAATTCCGCGGTTAACGTAGGCCATTGCCTGAACAGGGTAAAGCTCCAGACCTTTTGTATAGGATTTGATGGCATTCTGATATTCTCCCTGCTGAATATAGATAAATCCCTTGTCATACCAGGCAGGAGCATACTGGTCATCAAACATAATGGCCATTTCCAGGTCTTGTAATGCCTGAATATACATTTGCATATACATTTTTGCATGCCCAAGATGAAAATAGGCATCCGCATCGCGTTTCCCTTTTTCGATAGCAAAAGAAAGGTTGGACACTGCTTTGGGAAAGTCGTTCAGATACAGATATGCGTAACCCATCCAGTAATAAAGCTCTTTATCCGTGTATTTCAGCGCTATTGCCTTTTCAAAATCTTTAATGGCATACCATGGGTTTTCGAGTTTAATCTGAACAAAACCCCTTGAATAGTAGTAAACTCCGTTATCGGGTGCAAGTTCCACAGCGGTATTGTATTCCATGATAGCTGCATAATAATTGTTCATGTCAACATAAATAACACCTTTCAGAGCGTGAGGCTTGGGATTTTTTGGTTCCAGACTAATGACCCTGTCAAAATCGGCAAGTGCTTCATTGATTTTGTCCAGTCCATAATAGCATTGACCTCTCATGTAGTAAGCCATGGCATAGTTTGAGTCTATCTGAATGACCTTATTAAAGTATTCAATGGCTTTATTTTTATCGGTTATAAATTCCAGGGTGCCGCTGGCCATGTAGTCTCTGATTATTTCTTCTTTGTTTTGAGCTGAGACGGTTAAATTCATCAAAATCAGCGCAAGAAGGATTATTTTCTGCATAAAAAGAATATTTTTGGTAAACAGGTCAAATTTAATTCCAAACCGAAACAGTTGACGCTAAATATTAAACACAGGTTGCATTGGTTAACTTGACTAATCCTCCGGGATTAATTTTATCTTTGTGGAAAAAAAACAAAGCCATGAAAAGCATTTATTTAGGATTAGCCTTGATTTTACTGATTTTTGTTCAGGCATGTAAAAATAAACCCATGAAACCATCTGTGGAAGAAGAAGTAGTTTACAAAGGAATTGATATTGAACAAAGAATGGCAAAATATCATGAAGTTGAGTTAAATACCGATTTATCCATACTGACAGAAAAGGAAAAAGCCATGTTGCCTTATTTACTTGAAGCTGCACAGATCATGGACGAATTATTCTGGCTTCAGGCCTTTGGCGATAAAGACATGTTGATGAAATACATACAGGATGAGAAAACCAGAAGGTTTACAGAAATAAATTACGGCCCGTGGGACAGGCTCGACAATGATTTTCCTTTTCTGGAAGGATTTCGTGAAAAGCCGGCTGGTGCTAATTTTTATCCTCCCGATATGACAAAAGAAGAATTTGAAGCCTTTGATGATCCGGCAAAAACAGGCCTTTACAATGTCATTGTCAGAGATAAAAATCAAAAACTCAAGGTAGTACCTTACCATATTCAATATTCTGACCAGCTGAAGAAAGCTTCGGAATTATTGCTGAAAGCGGCTACACTGGCAGAAGATTCCGGATTGAAAAAATATCTTCAGCTCAGAGCTAAAGCCCTGCTGAATGATGATTATTACGAAAGCGACATAGCCTGGCTCGATATGAAAAACAATACTATCGACTTTGTAGTCGGGCCTATCGAAAACTATGAGGATGGACTCTTTGAGTATAAAACTGCTTATGAAGCCTATGTGCTGGTTAAAGATAAGGTGTGGAGTGAGAGGCTTGCCTATTTTAATAAGTTTCTGCCTGAACTGCAGCAATCACTTCCGGTAATGCCGGCTTATAAATCCGAAAAACCCGGAACAGAAGGAGAGTTGAATGCTTATGATGTCATTTATTATGCAGGCGACTGCAATGCTGGAAGTAAAACCATTGCCATCAACCTGCCCAATGACCCGAAAGTTCAACTGGAAAAAGGGACCAGAAGACTGCAACTGAAAAATACCATGAAAGCGAAATTTGATCATATTTTGGTGCCAATTTCACAGCTGATCATTGACCCTTCACAAACTTCTCTGGTTAGTTTTGATGCGTTTTTTACCAATACCATGTTTCATGAGGTGGCACATGGCCTTGGCATTAAATATCTGGTGAAGAATAAAAAAACAGAAGTGAAAGATGCCCTTCTGGAATATTATTCGGCCTTTGAAGAAGGAAAAGCTGATATTCTTGGGCTCTACATGGTTGATTATCTGTATAATAAGGGAGAACTTAAAGACATTCCACTCGAAAGTTATTATGTAACTTTTGTGGCAAGCATGTTCAGGTCTATACGTTTTGGTGCCAGCAGCTCTCATGGAAAAGCAAACCTGATGCGGTTTAATTATTTTATTCAGGAGAAAGCCATAGAGCGTAATGAAAATGGCACCTACAAGGTAAATATCGAAAAGATGAAACAGGCTGTTGCTAAACTGAGCAGGGAAATTCTGGCCATTCAGGGTGACGGAAATAAAGCAGAAGCAAAAAAATGGTTCGATGAAAGACTCAGGATTAGCGATACCCTGAAAGAAGATTTAAACAGGCTTTCATCAGCCGGAATTCCTACAGATCTGATATTTAAACAGGGAAAAGAAGTGTTGGGACTTTAAAGGCATAACATCCCCGGTTGAAATCATTTCAACAATTTCATTTCTACCCTTCAGATTTCTTAATTAATGACAAAATGTGACGGTTCAGAACGCTTGCTGACAATTCCCAATTGTTTTAATTCGATTAAATTCTGAAGTACTTCGGAATAGGAAAAAGGCAATGCCTCAACAATATCACCGAAAAAACTTCCATTGGTCTCGTGTAAAAACTCCAGAATAGCTTTTTTAACAGGATGAGAAAGGATCTCATCAGTCATTTCATCAAGATTCCTTGGGTGATTTTCCTTATTTAAATTTTCCTGGGACATAATGCTTAATTACTTCTGAAATTTCAATTTTTATACCACTTTTTGAAAAAAGATAAATTAATTTATTGCTAATCAATGATTGATTAATGTTCAAGATTACTTGTTTTTTATCATTACAATTAATTGATTATTAACAAATCATATAAAAAATGTTAATAATGGCAGTTTATTCAATTTTGGGAAAGAGGAATCATTTTTAAGCATCTCCTGAAATAAATTTCATTTTGAAAAATTTAGAAAGCAATCATAGGCGGATTTAATGGTTTGAGTATTTTAATATTCAACCTTAATCACTTTGAATGCTTGCAGAAATAATGATTAAATTCTTCAATATGAATGTTAATTCAGGTTGAACAGTGGACATGAATTGCCATGAAACAGAAAAACTCCCGTATCTTTGCAGACAATTTGAATTCTTTGGATAACTCTTTACGCAATAAGGTATATTTACGGTATTTTTTCATCATCCTGCTCATTACTTTGGGATGCCTGATGTTTTTTACCATTTTAAGTTCCCTGCTCATGATAATTTTTTCAGGCACTTCTCCTGATGAACAGCAGCCTGTCTGGGTGCTAAAGATGATGCAGGTTGTGTTAATGGCCGGAATTTTCGGAGGCAGTTCCTGGCTGGCTGGGAAGATGTTGCATTTTAAATACCTTAAAGTTTATGGAATCTCATATTCCCCTCCGGTTGCAGATTATTTCTTCTCCTTAATGCTGTTTGTAATTTTGATACCATTTTTACAATGGACTATCGCCATCAACGAACAGATGACACTTCCCGATTGGTTATCTTCAGTTGAAAACTGGATGAGGAGTATGGAAGAACAGCTGGCCAGACAAACGGAAAGTTTTCTGCAAATGAATAATTTTTCAGATCTGCTTATTAATATGCTGATTATTGCCATTGTGCCTGCTTTTTTTGAAGAATTGTTTTTCAGGGGTTTAATCCAATCTTTTTTACTGGAATGGTTCCGGAAACCATGGGTGGCCATTTTGTTCACATCACTCTTTTTCAGTGGCGTTCATTTGCAGTTTTATGGTTTTCTTCCTCGTTTTATCTTAGGCCTTGTTTTGGGTTATCTGTTTTATTATTCGGGTAGCTTATGGCTTTCCGTTTTTTTTCATTTTACAAATAATGCACTTAGCATCGTTTTTTCTTATCTGGAGCAACATCATTTTATCAGTAATAAATTTGAAGAACAAATGTCGTCATCGTATTTACTGGTCATTATCAGCCTGGCTGTAGTGGCTGCTGTCATGATTTACTTTGCCGTTTATTATGACAAAAGAAGGGACAAATCGAAAGATTGGGTAAAAGTTTTTGAAACAGAAAACAACAGTGAAGCCGAAATCATTGCCGGAAAGATTGAAAATTCAGGGATACCTGTCAGTCTCATCAATAAAAAAGACTCATCATTTACTACCTTTGGGATGCTCGAAATATACGTCAGTCCTGAAAATGTTTCAGAAGCAAAACGAATCATTCATGAAGACCTTTCAGAAACACAACCTGAATAAACGCTCACTGACGGGTTTTTTATATGCCCTTATTGTTCTTCTGGCTGTTTTTTCCGGGAAATGGGCATTTTTAATTCTTTTACTGTTGTTTGACCTGCTTGCCTCCCTTGAATATTACAGAATAGTTGCAGACAGTAAAAAATCATTTCTTTTTGTTGCAGGACTACTTGTCAATATTCTCCTGCTTATACTTTCAACCCTGATGACTTTTGAATTACTTTCCGGTAAGGTATTGATTCTGATATTTGCCATCGAAGCAGCTTTATCCTTGCTGTTTTTCAGGGATAAATGGTTTTCAGAGATAAGTTTTTTATTGACTGGTCATTTCTGGATTGCTGCTCCATTGTCATTGCTTGCCTATTATTCAGCACGACAAGGGGTCTATTCTCAATATTTTGTTTTAATCCCGTTTTTATTGATTTGGGCTTATGATGTATTTGCCTATCTGACGGGTATTCTCATCGGGCGCAGGAAAATGGCACCAGCTATTTCACCACTGAAAACAATGGAGGGCCTGGCCGGAGGTATAACAGCTACCATCATTCTTGCGATCTTTATCCCGAAATTATTTACACTTTCCGGTAATATTCTGTTCTGGTCAGGTACAGGGTTGATGGTTGCCATAGGTGCTACCGCAGGTGATTTGTTTGAATCAGGCTTTAAAAGATATTTTGGAGTGAAAGACAGTGGTACCTTGCTTCCCGGCCATGGTGGTGTACTCGACAGAATTGACAGTCTTCTTTTTGTAATTCCTTTTTATATAACTGTAAATCAACTATTTCTGTAGTATGAAAATTCATCGTGAGGGAAAGCAAAGCATTATTTTGGGATTCATTGTGTTTTCATCAGTAAATTTTATGCTTTTCTTTTTGTTGCCTGTTTATCCGTTTTTGATCTTATTGATAATAAGTTCTTTATTGTTGTGCGGATTGATTTTGTTTTTCAGGGTACCTGAACGAAAACATGTAAAAAATCCCTTTTCAATAATCTCACCGGCAGACGGCAGGGTTCTAAAGATTAAAGAAGTCTATGAAAATGAGTATTTTAAGAAGCCAAAGACCCGCATTTCCATATTTATGTCGGTTACAGATGTCCATTTAAACAGGATACCGGTTGATGGAAAAATTGTTTTTGTACAGTATCATCCCGGACGTTATCTGTTGGCTTTTCATCCCAAGTCATCAGAGCTGAATGAACATAATACCATTGTTGTAGAAACGGATAGAGGTCATCAGATACTTGTCCGTCAGATAGCAGGGGGGCTGGCAAGGCGTGTCAGGTGCTTTGTCAATGAGAATGAGCAATATAGACAAGGTGATGAGATGGGTTTTATAAAATTTGGGTCAAGGGCAGATGTTTTCATTCCTGATGAATATAAAGTCAGTGTAGTTAAAAATCAGAAAGTCAAGGCAGGCGTAAGTGTTTTGGCTGTGTTAAAAGAAGAATGAGTTTTTTTTGAAAAAAATCATTGCTGTTTAAAAAAAATGCTTTTTCTTTGTGCCATGTCAAAAAGGATACAACATCAGTACGAATTTTCGTTTAAAGCCAAGGAGGAACTGCTGTTCAGTTTTGTTTCTTCTGCGATCAACATGGCCACCTGGTTTTGCGATAAAGTAAATGAAGAAAACGGAAATATTCACTTTTTCTGGAAAGACAGCAATGAGCGGGCTAAAATGATTAAGGTTGTTCCCCGCAAAAGTGTTACTTTCAAATGGATTGAACGTAGTGAGGATGAGTTTCTCCGCTTTGATATTGAAAAAGATGAAATTACCGGTACTACATTATTAATAATCACTGAGTTTGATGAGGAAGACCAGCACGAAGCCGGTAAACAATGGTGGGAAAATACCATTCAGAAATTAAGAAGAAAACTTGGCGGCTAAATGCCAGTTGTTTTCAGCTTTTAAGTTTATCAATTATTTTTGTTGTTGAAAAACCTTCCAGAAAGGGCAATATAATTATTTTCCCCCCTTTTCTTTTAACAATATCAGCACCTGCAATGTCTTCCTCCCTGTAGTCGCCACCCTTAACTAAAATATCAGGTTGCAATTCATTGATAAGCTCATAAGGAGTATCTTCATCAAACAAAACCACCGCATCGACAAAAAACAATGCTGCCAGCAGCAACATCCGTGAGTTCTCGTCATTGACAGGTCTGGCTTTTCCTTTCAGTCTTTTGACAGAGAAATCAGAGTTTACGCCAATAATCAGCTTATCCCCAAGTTCAGATGCTTTGCTGAGGTAGTCGATATGACCTGCATGGAGAATATCAAAACAACCATTTGTAAAAACAATTTTTTTACCCTGGGTTGCCCATTCCTGACATTCTTTTTTCAGTGTATCCCGATTATAGATTTTCAGCTGAATTTTCTGTGAGGCTTTCATTTTTGCTTTTTTTCTGAATGTAATAAAAAATCAAAAAGCAAACAGCACCAACTATAATAATGGTAAGGGTTTGCGAGCTATGAGCAATCAGTGCATACAGTTTTGCTCCTTCTTTGTCAACTTGGTAAATGCCGAGTGCCTGTTCAGCTGCAAAATGATAGGTGCCTATTCCTCCGGGAGAAGGCATGATGAAGCCAAGACTTCCAATGGTCAATACTACCAAACCGGCAGCTAGTGATAACTGGCTTGTTTCGGGCAGTGAAAAAAATACCAGATAGGTCATCAGATAATAAGTAAGCCAGATGAAGAGAGTATGCCCGACAAACTGCCATTTGTTTTTCATGGTTTTAATGGTTTTAATACCCGTATAAAAACCTTTCACTACATCCCGGATTTTGATATAAACAGGGTGTTTTTTAAAATCGCCATCTGATTTTTTGATAAGAACAAGCAGGATGATCAGTAAAGCAACGACAATAGCAATAATCAAAAGGGTTTTCAGGCTGAATAAACTTTTGAATTTATCGGATTGTAAAACCAAAGCATGATAAATGCTGTCTTTGATGAGTTTGTACTGAAGAACAACGGCCAGCAATGTCAGAACAACGAGCGTCATGAAATCAAAAATACGTTCAATGATGATGGTCCCGATAAGTTTATCGAGAGGCACCTTATCGGTTCTGTTGATGACAATGGGACGGCTGACTTCTCCCATCCTCGGGAGGGCAAGATTGGCCATGTAGTTGATCATCACGGCAATAAAAGTTCTCGAAGGTTTAATATCATACCCCAGAGGTTTTATGAGAAGATTCCAGCGTCTGCCACGGCTGTAATGTCCGAGCAAGGCGATAAATAATGCAAGGATGATCCAGAAATAATTGGCATTTTTAATTCCCTGCCACATTTCTTTCATAGGAATATCCTTATAAACCAGCCAGAAAAGGATTATCCCGATGGAGATAAAGATGATGAATCGCAGAAATGAAAACAGCTTTTTCAATTGATGGTGTCTTTACCAGGTTCCGGCAGGAGGATTTTGGGAATAATTTCTGAAGCTTTGCTCACTTCTACCATTGCATAGGAAACAATCACCAGAATGTCTCCGACTTTTCCTTTATGGGCGGCCGGTCCGTTCAGCCCGATAACTTTTGTTCCCCTGCCTCCTTTGATGACATAGGTTTCCAGCCGTTCTCCGTTGGTCAGGTTTAATACCTGCACTTTTTCATTGGCAATCAACCCCACTGCATCCATATAGTCTTCATCGATGGTAATGCTTCCCATATAATTCAAATCTGCTTCGGTACATCGTACCCTGTGAATCTTCGATTTTAATACTTCAATAAACATTTTACCTGATACTTACTTTTACATTATCAATCAATCTGATTTTCCCTACCTTCATGGCCGTACAGATAACCACCTCTTTATGTTCGTTAACGTCCTCAACTGTTTTCAGGGTACCGGCATCTACAATCTCAAAATAGTCAAGGTTTACAAGAGGTGACTGTGTTAAAAAACTGATGGATTGATTTTTAATTTCATTTACGGACTTACTAAATAGCATTTCCTGTGCCGCAATCAGCGTTTTATAGATATTCGGGGCAAATTTTCTTTCTTCCTCACTGAGCAACAAATTGCGGGAGCTCATGGCCAGGCCGTCTGGTTCACGCATAGTCGGGCAGGGGATGATGTTGATTCCCAGTCCAAGCTTTTCAGTCATCTTTTTTATGATGATATATTGCTGATAGTCTTTTAATCCGAAATAAGCATTATCGGGCATGACTATATCAAATAGCTTTCCGACAATGGTAACCACTCCGGCAAAATGTCCGGGGCGGTGAGCTCCTTCAAGCACTGTATCGAGTCCTTCCAGATCAATTTCTGCAACTTCAAAATGATTGTCAGGATACATGTCCTCCACATCAGGAATAAAGACTATATCTGCTTTTGTTTCTGACAAAGACTCAATATCTTTATCAACTAATTTGGGATACTTTAAAAAATCTTCCTTGTCGTTGAACTGGGTAGGGTTGACGAATATACTGACTACAGTGAGGTCATTTTCAAGGCAGGAGCGATGGACAAGTGAAAGGTGACCGGCATGAAGTGCACCCATGGTTGGTACAAAGCCGACTGTCTGGCCTTGCTTCTTAAACTTTTCAATAGAATTTGTCAGTACCGTTGGTTTATCAATCCGTAAAATCAACCCTAATTAATTTAGATTAAAGAAAAAATTTTGCTTCAAAGCTAATTTATTAATTAGATTTACGATATTTTTTTACCTTTGTACTTTAAAAAAAATGTTAATTATTAACAGGAAGGCAATTTTCTATGCAAAATTTAAAGGTACTGATTGCTACCCAGGAAATGGCTCCTTTCACTGAGTTTTCTGCTCAGGGCGAATTTATCAGGGATTTATCCATCGCATATCAGAAAAAAGGGGCAGAGGTCAGGGTGTTTATGCCGAAGTATGGTACAATCAAGGAAAGAAAACACAGACTCCATGAAGTAATCAGGCTTTCCGGGCTGAATATTACTATCGGAAGAAACAATAATCCTCTGATTATCAAAGTAGCATCATTACAGACAGCTAAAATTCAGGTCTATTTCCTCGATAATGAAGATTATTTTAAAAGGAAATATTTCCTGAACGATGAAAATGGAGATTTTTTTAAAGATAATGACGACAGAGTCATCTTTCACAACAAGGCGGTCATCGAATTGCTGATGAAACTGGGATGGAAGCCCGATGTTATTCATTGCCAGGGATGGATGAGCGGACTGATTCCCATGTATGCCAGAACACTTTTCAGATCTGAACCTGTGGTTAAAGACAGTAAAATTGTGTTTTCCCTGTTTGATGACAACAATAACCATTACCTTGGTAATAGCTTTGACAGAAAGTCTCACCTGAAGTTTACAGATAATCTTGAATCTCTCGTATCTCCAAAAGCTTACGACATTAATAAAGCAGGTATTTCTTATGCAGATTTTTGTTTGCTAAGTTCTGAAACACTCGATAGTGAAACTGAAAAATTTCTGAATGATTCTGGCAAAACTCTTATAGATATCAGAAAAGAAGGCGAAAATTATTATGACAAATATTTTAAAATGCTGGGGCTCTGATTTTTTCAAATCCTTATCCCTTGTTGCTTTTGTATTGCTGTTCGTTTCATCTTGTGATGACCCTGACAATTTTTCTTTTAAAACAGAAAGAAACGTTAACCGCTATACGATTGAAACCATTGATACTTTGCCTGTTCTCCTCAGAACTGTCAGGGAAGATTCTCTAAGGAGTGATGAATTTTCGCTTGATTTAATCGGTTCCTATCGTGATCCTGTGGTCGGAAGTATTACTGCTTCTGTGTTTACCGAGCTGCGATTACCCAAAAAGCTGATTACTTACGGCACCAACAGGGTACTGGATTCACTCGTACTTTATCTGAAATATGCCGGCAGCAGTAATTACTTTGGCTGGCTTGAAGATGATATAACCCTTAATGTTTACGAACTTGACCAACGCATTTATCTTGACTCCGCTTACTATTCCACTACCAAAATAAAATATAATCCGGTTAAATTAGGTACATGGAAAGGATGCCCCCGGCCAAATGCCAGAAAAACAATTGCCATCAAACTGGATCCATCTTTAGGGAACCGAATTCTGAATGCCTCCAACGAGCAGTTGGGCGATGATATTAAATTTAAGGAAGTTTTGAAAGGTCTGGCAATCATTCCTGAAAAAACAACGGCTACAGGCTCAATCATTTCTTTTAAGCTTCAGAACGATTCCTCAGGTCTTGTTTTATATTTTCACAATAGTGACGATACCTTGAGCAGCACTTTTCAGATCAACGACAAATGTGCAAGAGTAAGTCATTTTGAGCATGATTTTACAGCCACTCCGATAGCAGAGCAGTTGCAGAACGCCTCAACATATTATTCGCAGGTATTTCTGAAACCCCTTTCCGGAGTGAAAGCTCAGATTGATTTGCCTTCACTTGCCGGTCTGGTAAAAGACGGACCTATTGCAGTTCACCGGGCCGAAATTATCTTTCATCCGGCTAAGACCCCTCCTTATTCTGATTTTACCATTCCATCAATGATTTTACTACTCTCAGATTCGGCAAATAAAAACTATTCAATGGTGGACAGGTATGAAACCTATTACGGAGGTAAACTGGATAATAACACAGGTAGCTATTCATTTGTCGTTACAAGATATGTTCAGGACCTTGTCAATCAATATCTGAAAGATTCACTGTTTGTCAGTAAATACCGGTTAAACCTGATCATACCATCAGACAATCCGATTCTTGCGGTTCCACTGATACTCAGCAATCTGAACAATCAGGGGAAGGCCATGACATCATTTAAAATATATTATTCAAGGTTAAACTAAAATTGTTTTATGTGTGGAATTGTTGCCTACATCGGTCACCGTGAGGTAATGCCTTTGTTAATTAAAGGTTTGCAGCGTCTTGAGTACAGAGGTTACGACAGTGCAGGAGTTGCCGTTCTTAATAATGGTCTGCATGTTTATAAAATAGCCGGAAAAGTTTCCGAACTGGCTGAATATGTCAATGGTAAAAATACAGATGGAAAAATTGGGATAGGGCATACCCGATGGGCTACCCATGGTGAACCCAACCAGACAAATGCACATCCTCACTTGTCTGAAAATGGTGATATTGCCTTGATTCATAACGGGATTATTGAAAATTACAATGTTTTAAAAACTGAATTGCTTAAAAGGGGACATACTTTTGTCAGCGAAACCGATACAGAAGTTTTGGTTCATCTGATAGAAGACATTCAGGAAAAAAGTCTTTGCAGTCTTGAAGAAGCGGTCAGGATAGCTTTATCAAAGGTAATCGGGGCGTATGCATTAGTTTTAATGTCAAAGAAAGAGCCTGATCTCCTGATAGCTGCCCGTAAAGCCAGTCCGCTGGTAATAGGATTGGGAGAAAATGAGTTTTTTCTGGCTTCTGATGCGACTCCGATTATTGAATATACCCGTAATGTCATTTATATGAATGACGATACCATTGCCATTATCAGGAGAGATAGTTTTACATTAAAAACCATTGAAAATAAAATAGAAATACCTTACATTCACGAACTCGACATGAGTCTTGAGTCTCTTGAAAAAGGTGGTTTCCCTCATTTCATGCTTAAGGAAATTTTTGAACAACCGAACAGCGTCAGAGATACCTTTCGCGGGAGACTGAATCTGGAAAAAGGAGAAATCAGGCTGGGCGGAATTCATGATTATATCAACAAACTGCAAAACAATATTAACCGTGTGGTCATTACTGCCTGCGGAACCTCCTGGCATGCCGGACTGATAGGCGAATACCTGCTTGAAGAATTGACAAGAATACCTGTCGAAGTTGAATATGCCTCAGAATTCAGATATCGCAATCCGGTTCTTTTTGAAACCGACTTATTACTGGCTATTTCTCAATCAGGTGAAACAGCTGATACGCTTGCTGCCATTGAACTTGCAAAACAAAAAATTAACGCTGTCTTCGGTATCTGCAATGTTGTCGGATCTTCCATTGCCCGTGCCACCAATGCTGGCGTTTACACACATGCAGGTCCTGAAATAGGTGTGGCCTCAACAAAAGCTTTTACTTCGCAACTGGTGGTATTAAATCTTCTGGCAATCCTTTGGGCACACCTGAAAGGCCATATTTCTCAATCTCGTTACTTTGAACTCATCAGGGAATTTGCCACAATTCCTGACAAAATTAAAGAAGCTCTGCTAACCAATGATCTGGTTGAACAACTGGCAGAAGAATTCAAGGATTCAAAAAATTTCCTCTATCTTGGGCGTGGGATTAATTTCCCTGTTGCGCTGGAAGGAGCACTGAAACTCAAGGAAATATCCTATATCCATGCTGAAGGCTATCCCGCAGCCGAAATGAAGCATGGGCCAATCGCTCTGATTGACGAAAACATGCCGGTCGTGGTCATTGCGACCAATAAAACCATTTATGATAAGGTGCTTTCAAACATTCAGGAAGTTAAAGCACGGAAAGGAATTGTAATAGCTATCGTCAACAAAGGAGACCAGACCCTTCGTAAACAATTAAAATATATTATCGAGGTTCCTGAAACCGAAGAAATATTCAGCCCTTTGGTATCCATCATTCCGCTTCAGTTGCTGGCTTATCATATTGCTGTCAAAAGAGGATGTAATGTTGACCAGCCCCGTAATCTGGCAAAGTCGGTAACTGTAGAATAGACAGTCTCCGACATTATTACATGATTAATCTTTCAGAATTTCTGTAAAAAATTCCCGTTTTCCTGTCAGAATTGCCCATAATTCTCCTTGGAAGAGAAGTTGACGGATTGTTTTCCAAAAAAAACAGATATGGATTTGAATAAATTTACCATAAAAGCACAGGAAGTCATTCTTGGGGCACAGGAAATAGCCATCAGCCATCAGCATCAGGCTGTGGAAGCCATTCACCTGCTCAAGGCCATGATTGAAAGTGATGATCAGGTTACTGCTCATTGGCTTAAGCGTTTTTATATCAATATCAACGACTTATCGATGGCACTTGACAGGATGATCGGGTCAATACCAAAAGTTCAGGGAGGACAAACCTATTTTTCGTCTGAAATGAATGAAGTTATTGCCCGGGCATTAAGGTATAAAAGTGAGATGAAAGATGAATTTGTGGCAATTGAACATCTTTTACTCGCTGTCGCTGAAGTACGTTCAAAAGCTGCTGAATTACTGAAATCGTATGGCGTTAAGGTGAATGAACTTCAGAAAGCCATGATGGAATTGCGAAAAGGATCAAAAATTACCAGTCAGGATGCTGAAGCCTCTTTTAATGCGTTGAAGAAATATGCCATTGACCTTAATGAAATGGTAATGAATGGAAAACTTGATCCGGTAATCGGCAGGGAAGATGAAATCAGGAGGGTTATTCATATTATTTCAAGAAGAACAAAGAACAACCCTTTGCTGATTGGCGAGCCGGGCGTGGGAAAAACAGCTATCGCAGAAGGAATAGCCCAGCGGATTGTCAGTGGAGATGTCCCTGAAAATCTGAAAACAAAAAGGGTTTTTACCCTTGACATGGGAGCTTTGGTTGCCGGAGCGAAATATAAGGGTGAGTTTGAAGAAAGGCTCAAAGCAGTAGTTAAAGAAGTAACCGGCTCTGAGGGTGAGATTATCCTGTTTATTGATGAAATTCATACACTTGTCGGTGCAGGAGGAGGAGAGGGTAGCCTCGATGCTGCCAACATACTGAAGCCGGCTCTGGCACGCGGGGAACTTCGGGCCATTGGTGCAACCACCCTTGCCGAATATCAGAAATATCTTGAAAAAGACAAGGCTCTTGAAAGAAGATTCCAGAAAGTGCTGATTGATGAACCTTCTGTTGATGACAGCATTTCGATACTGAGAGGGCTGAAGGAAAGATATGAAAACTACCATAAGGTGAGGATTAAAGATGAAGCTATTATTGCAGCTGTTGAACTTTCACACCGCTACCTGACCGAAAGGCATCTTCCTGATAAGGCTATTGACCTGATTGATGAAGCCTGCAGTAAACTCAGAATTGAGATTGATTCCCTGCCTGAGCCTCTTGATGAAGCCGAAAGAAAAATACTTCAACTGGAAATAGAAAAAGAAGCCCTGAAAAGGGAAAAAGAAACTGATGCCCTTGAAGAAATCAACAGACAACTGGCTGAGTGGCAGGAAACGCGTAATGTGTTGAAAAACAAATGGAAACTTGAAAAAGAAAAAATCAATCAAATCCAAACAGCCAAGGAAAATATTGAAAAATTCAAATTGGAAGCAGAGCAGGCAGAGCGGGCAGGTGATTTTGGAAAAGTGGCTGAAATAAGGTATGGAAAAATAAAGGAACTTACCTCAAGTATTGAATTATTAACAAAGGAACTTGCTGAATTACAGGGAGATAATCCCCTGATAAAAGAAGAGGTGGATGCCGATGATATAGCCGATGTAGTGTCGAGATGGACTGGTATTCCGGTCAGCAGAATGCTTGAAAGTGAACGGGAAAAACTGTTAAGGATGGAAGATGAGCTTCACAGGAGAGTGGTTGGTCAGGATGAGGCGATAAATGCACTGGCAAATGCTGTCAGAAGAAACCGTTCCGGCTTATCGGATGCCAGACGTCCGGTAGGGTCATTTATATTTCTTGGCCCGACAGGGGTAGGAAAGACTGAACTGGCAAAAGCTTTGGCTGAATTCCTGTTCAATGATGAAAGCATGATGACAAGAATAGATATGTCGGAATATCAGGAACGACATTCTGTCAGCCGTCTGATTGGTGCACCTCCGGGTTATGTGGGTTACGAAGAAGGAGGACAATTGACCGAAGCAGTCAGGAGAAAACCATATTCTGTCATTCTTCTTGATGAAATTGAAAAAGCTCATCCGGATGTGTTTAATATTTTGCTCCAGGTACTCGATGATGGTATTCTGACCGATAACAAAGGCAGGACAGCCAATTTTAAGAACACAATAATTATCATGACAAGTAATCTGGCTTCCGGTATTATTCGTGAAAGACTTCAGAATATCAGGGAAGAAAATATTGATGTAGTGATGGATCAAACAAAAGACGAAGTATTTACTTACCTGAAGCAGTATCTGAAGCCTGAATTTCTGAACAGGATTGATGAAATCATTATTTTCAAACCTTTGTTCAGACATGAAATCAACGAAATAGTCAGATTGCAACTGAAACAAATAATGGATAAGCTTAAAGAAAATGGAATAAATCTTGAAGTTTCACCCACCGCTTTTGAAGTTCTTGTAAATTTAGGCTATGTACCTGAATTTGGAGCCAGACCGCTCAAACGGGTGATTCAGAAATATGTGCTGAACTATCTGTCAAAGGAAATTCTGGCAGGAAATGTTAAAAAGGACAGTAAAATATTTTTAACAGCTAATTCTGAAAATCAGCTTATTTTTACAAATCAACAACAGGCTTAAAAAAACGATATTTACAAACAATTATGAGTGCATATAAAAAAAATCTTGATGTTGGATTCATATCAGACGAAAATGAAGAATTTGGAGAAATTTTATCCATTTTTCCAGCCGATGAAAATGAAAAAATTGAGATAAACCTGACCGATCCTATTCCGGTTTTACCATTGCGCAACACGGTTTTATTCCCCAATACCGTCATTCCGATTACGGTTTCAAGGGAAATGTCTGTCAGACTTATTAATGATGCATATACTTCCAATCGAAAAATTGGTGTAATAGCACAGAAAAACGAAGATATTGACAACCCTCAGCCAAAAGACCTTTTTGAAGAAGGAACTATTGCCCACATCATTAAAAAAATCAAACTTCCTGACGGAAATACCATGGTCATTATTCAGGGTTTGAGAAAAATGAAGGTGCTTGAATACGTTCAGTTTGAACCATATCTGCATGCCAGAGTTGAAATTTTACCTGTTGAGCTTCTGAAAAATGATAAACAGTTTAAAGGACTCATTGATAGTATCAAAGACATTGCTATTCAAATTGTTAATTTGTCACCCAACCTGCCTAAGGAAGCCTCTATTGCCATTGAAAACATACAGTCTCCCTATTTTATGCTGAATTTTGTGGCTTCCAATCTGAATATTGAAGTTAAAAAAAAGCAGAAGATACTGGAAATCAGCGATCTTAACAAGAAGGGAATGCTGATATTGAAATACCTGAACGAAGAGCTCGAACTGTTAAAGATAAAGAATGAGATTCAGAACAAGGTCAAAACGGATATTGACAAGCAGCAAAGGGATTACTTTTTACATCAGCAACTGAAAACAATTACAGAAGAGCTTGGTTATCAGACACCTGAAAAGGAAATTGAGGAATTTAAAAAACGGGCAGCCAAAAAGAAATGGCCTCATCATGTTCAGGAAGTATTTAACAAGGAGCTTCAGAAACTTTCGAGAATGAATCCTGCTGCAGCTGATTATTCCGTAACCGCCAACTATGTTGAATTACTGCTCGACCTCCCGTGGCAGGAATATGACGAAGAAAATAATGATCTGAAACTGGCTGAGAAAATTCTGAATGAAGACCATTACGGACTTGAAAAAGTAAAGGAAAGAATTCTTGAATATCTGGCAGTTCTGAAGCTGAAAGGAGACATGAAAAGCCCCATTTTATGCCTTTACGGGCCTCCGGGAGTAGGGAAAACATCATTAGGAAAATCTATTGCCAGAGCCATGGGAAGGAAATACATCCGCATTTCATTGGGCGGACTTCACGATGAGGCTGAAATCAGAGGGCACCGGAAAACTTATATCGGTGCAATGCCCGGAAGAATTATACAGTCCGTAAAAAAGGCAAAATCATCAAATCCGGTGATGGTGCTTGATGAAATTGATAAAATAGGCCAGGATTTCAGAGGCGACCCGGCTTCAGCTCTCCTCGAAGTACTTGATCCTGAACAGAATACCAATTTCTATGATAACTATCTTGAAATGGAATATGACCTGTCGCATGTTCTTTTTGTCGCTACTGCCAATAACCTCAGCACTATTCACCCGGCTTTAATCGACAGGCTTGAAATAATCGACATCAGCGGATATCTTCAGGATGAAAAAATTTTCATTGCCAAAGACTATCTGATTCCTAAACAACGGAAGATGCATGGTCTGAAAGCAAATCAATTTAAATTATCGGAAAAAAGCCTTAACTACATCATCGACTATTATACCCGTGAAGCAGGTGTAAGGGCACTCGAGAAAAAAATTGCCAAACTTTGCCGTTGGCAGGCTAAACAGATTCTGACCGAGGAAAAAGTGAAAGCAACTATCAGGGAAGAAGATGTGCAAAAGGTTTTAGGCCCGAAAATCTTTGAAGGGGATAGTTATCCGCGGGTACATCAGCCTGGCATTGCTACCGGCCTGGCCTGGACCCCTGCAGGTGGCGATGTACTCTTTATCGAATCCACCTTAGCTCCGGGTAAAGGCAATCTGAACCTGACAGGAAAATTGGGCGAAGTGATGAAAGAATCTGCATTGCTTGCCTATACATGGCTGAAAAGCAACTATAAAAAATTTGGGCTTGATGCCAGAGTTTTCGAACTTTGGGATGTTCATATCCACGTTCCCGAAGGAGCAGTACCGAAAGAAGGTCCTTCAGCCGGAATTACGCTGCTGACTTCTTTGGTTTCTTTGTTCACACAAAGGCCGGTCAGAAAAGATATTGCCATGACAGGTGAACTGACGCTGCGTGGAATGGTTTTGCCTGTCGGGGGTATTAAGGAAAAAATTCTGGCTGCCAAAAGCCGTGGTTTTACTAGGATAATTCTCTGTTCAAAAAACAAAAAAGATGTGGACGACATCAACAAACGCTATATCGAAGGACTTGAATTTCATTATGTCAATACTGCTGAAGAGGTTCTTAATCTTGTGCTTGAACCTCAGCCGGTAGAGCATCCGCTTGAAATTATCCATCCGGAATGGAGAAAAGATTGACGGATAAAATTTAATAAACAAACAAGCATTTCGTCAGAATTAATTTTTAATTTTGACCCCGTCAAATAAATTGAATGAGGCCTAATTTCATCAGATTTCTGCTTTTTTTCGTGTTGATGATAATGGCTTTCACCCATAATGCACAAATACTTCCTTCTTTTGGTAATTCACGGACAGGGACAACAGGCTTCCAGTTTCTCAAAATTTATCCTGATGCACGTTCATCTGGTATGGCAGGGAGCGTTGTTTCATTTACGAATGACCTGTCTTCTGTTTACTGGAATCCAGCTGGCCTGACTTTTCTCGACAGCAACAGATTGCATTTTCAGTTTGGCCATACGGCATATTTTGCCGGTACCAGCCTGAACTATGCAGCAGCCTCATTTACCCACAACTACCTGAATTTCTGGGCGTTTCATGCTATCAGTTTTTCTTCTCCCGATATGCCTGTTACTACTGAATTTAATCCCGAAGGAAATGGCTTAAATTATAAAGCGGGAGATTTTCTTGCTTCCTTGTCTTTTGCAAAAATTCTTTCCGAAAATTTCAGTTTTGGCCTGAATGCAAAATTTATCTTGGAGGATATTGCAGGCATAAAAACCTACAACGGCCTTTTTGATATTGGTTTTGTTTACAACATAGGATTCAGTCGTAAAACACGTTTTGCTGTAAGCATTTCTAATTTTGGGTTTAATGTCAGTCCGAAAGGGAAGGTGGTTGTGAGCACACTGAACGGTGATAAAATTCTTGAAAACTTTGAAAATATTGCAGTACCGGCAATTTTCAGGATGGGTATTGCCACACAGGTCTGGCAAAAAGGACCTCACTCTCTTTCAGCCTGCACACAACTGACCCACCCAACAGATAACAATGAAACTGCTTCGGTTGGGGTAGAATATGTATATCGTAAGTTTTTGAAAATCAGATCAGGATATGAATTCGGCTCAGATTTACAGTCGTTACCAACTGCCGGAATAGGAATATTTTTACCACGATATTTTGGAAATATGTCCGTTGATTATGGCTTTAATGCACGAGATTATTTTGGAAATACCCATAGAATTACAGTTGGATTCTCATTAAAATAAAGCGATGGCAGGATTGAGGTTTGTTCTTATAAATAAGATTTTCAGGGTTTTAACAGCTCTGGCTCTTTTCATTTTGTCGCTAAATTTTTCTGCCTGTGATTTTCTTTTCGGAAGCAGGGAAGATCCCGTTGTGGATGAAATTTTTGTACAGGGGAACATTGATCCCAATCTTTATCAGAATACAGTTGGTTATGTACCTGTTTTACCGGTCTGGTCAGGGTTTAAAAATCCAAAAGACGTTTTTGTCGGGTATGATGAAATGGTTTATGTGGTTGATGATGAAGGACTGAAAATCCTTGATCTGACTGGAAAACTGCATCGTACGATTCCGGTTTACAAAGCTTCTGATGTTATTCAGGACAGGAGAATTCATACGTATGTAACAGGGAAAATCATTGTAAATGTGGCAGGACAGGACAGGGAACTTGCCTGTGTTTATCACTTAAAGAATACTGCACTGGCAGGCGGGCCTGTTTGGGAAGACACCTTAATCCATCCTTTCTGCGATGTTTCCAGAAACAATATCAGTTTCAGAGCCGAAGACACGCTTGTGGAATTTACCGGACTGGCTGTAACTTATGACAACACGCTGTACGTTTCCAGAAAAGGAAAAATCAATGATCTCCTGTCTTCGGCAAGGCCGGACAATACAGTTTTAATATTTGATAAAGACGGGAAAAACATTTCGTATGCCAAGGGTTTAAACCCGCTCATCCCCAATCTGAAGTCGGTTCTCGAACCAACGGCAATTGCGGGTTTTGTCGGACCACCACAGAAAATGTATGGCGTATCTACCTCCTATGATTTTATTCTGTGTCAGGGCAGTCAAACCCAAAACATTGAACAACGGGTTCTTTGGATAAAGCAATATGTCGATCCTGACGCAGGAACGGAATATGCTGAAAATCAATCATTACTGAACTTCGATAAGCAAAAGGCAGACGGATTTCTTTATGAACCCGGTAAATTCAGCTTCCCTGCCGATGTTTACGTGGCTCCCGACCAGTCAGGTTATATCTTTGTCGTTGACCGTCAGTTAAATAAACTTTTTCAGTTTACATCTGCCGGATTTGAGGGTGTTGTCCCGCCTCCGAATAGTAATATTACCAGATATATTGTTGTTTCTTTTGGCAAAGAAGGCATCGGATTGTTTGAATTTAAGCAACCTTCAGGTGTTTGTTACTATAAAAAAGTAATATATGTAGCTGATAGCGGAAACAACAGAATTATCAGGTACATACTCAGTACGGATATGGAATAAAAAAAGTCATTTACAGTGGCAGGAAAACTGTAAATGACTTGATGACGAAAGGCAAAATAATTATTTATAGTATGATTTCCATGCTTTAAAAAATGCCAGGGAACAAATAAAAATCGGAATACTCATCACGGTCTGGAATGTCAGGACATAGTCGAGTGCAATGACACGGTAAAGCTGAAGGCTGAAATTGACTGCTGACATAAAAAGCAAAAAGGCATATCCTTTCAGGCCCATAAAGGAAAGAATGAAATGGCGGCTACCTTCCATTGAGAAAATGCGGTTCAGGTAAAAAACAATTACTTTTTTGAATATCAGGTAATAAAGGGAAATGCCGATTGGCAGGGAAACGGCAATTCTGATGGCAATGGCGGTATTGTCTGATAAAATGTTTGAAACACCATTAAAAATCAAATATCCGCTGGTTAACAGCCACGCCAGGCCGGCTGCAAATAACAATCCTCTTCTGGTAACCTTCGGCATCATCTTCATCTTTATTGTGTTTTTCTTTTATGAATCCTACCATTTACTATACCAGACGGTACAATAAAACAAACTGTTTAATCAAACAGTAAAAAAAGGGCTTTAATATGTCTTGAAGTTGTATAGCAGGAAGAGTAAATGGTAAAATTAATTCATAGGCACTTTATTTTTGTTCAACAATTCATTCATTTTATCTGATTAATCGCCTTAAAACGGAAATTAATCAAACTACTAAGATAAAAAAAATTTAACTTCCAAATTTTTTTATTGAAAAATTTTAATTCGCTGACTTTCCGGTTATAGCTCATTAATTCTTGTTTGTATTTTGGCGATACATTGATATAAAAAAGCGGAACTTAATCCTGTTCCGCTTTTAACTGAAATTCCTGATGAGTTATTATGGTTTCCATTGCTTCAGGAAAAGGATAAGCCCTTCCCATTGGTCTTTCGTCAGAATGTACCTGAGGTTTTCCATCAGCTCCTGATGACATTTATAAAGATTTTCCAGTACCTTTTTGCGTAAAGGATCATTTTTCATCTGGAACTCCACTTTTTCTTTAAGTGCTTTGATAGCTTTTTCAGCCTGCTCTTTTGTTATCTCATTGTTTTTCAGTTTAAATAATATAGCGTCTCTTTCTTTAGCGGCTTTGGCTAAAATCTCGTGGTTGATTTTTTTCAGTTGTGAATAGTTGAACATTTTACACTTATGAAATTCCTGAAGGGCTTTCTGAATCTTGACTTTTTGCTCATTACTCAGTTCCAGTTGGCTCAGGTAGTGATAAATCGGATCCTTGAATTTTTTTGCACAATCTGTGTTGTTGTTGGGATTGTCAAGGTCAGGAGGCAGTTCGCTCTCAGACATACCATCATCCACAATGGCAAATTCATTTGTCAGCCCCGCGTCAGAAATAACCGGATTTTCAATCTGATTATAATTGACAATCAATAATTTAGCTGAAAGCATTTCATTTGTATTGGCATTTTGCGGAGCCAATTGTACTTCCTCGTTACAAGCTGTGTAAAGCAAGGACATGGCCACCATCGGCATGAGAAATAACATTACTTTTTTCATAAACATCATTTTTAAGGTTTACAGGAAATTTGACCTGTGAAATGCCAAAGCGTTTAATTAAATTTGTAGAAATAATTTTTGTTGAAATGAAAACGCATTGCCTGATTTTATTAAATGTATTGATTATGTTTGCTTCATGTCGTTCTCAACAGTTCGAAAAGGATACTTTTCAAAATAAAAAGGGTGAACTGGTCATTACCTTTATCGGCCACGGGACCTTGATGATTGAATACAATCAGATGGTTTATCACATAGATCCCTGGAGTAAGCTGGCAGATTATCATCAATTGCCTAAGGCAGATTTCATCTTACTGACCCATCATCATCCTGATCATCTCGATAAAAGTGCCATAAATATTTTGAAAAAGGAGAAAACAATCATTATCGGAACGAAAAAGTGTCAGGAGGAACTTGCTGTAGTTCAATCCCTGAAAAATGGGGAATCCGCCCAATTAGGGGAGGTGTATCTGTATGTAGTACCTGCATACAATGTTGTCAATAAAAGGAACGACAATCAACCCTTTCATCCACGTGGTGAGGGAAACGGGTATGTAATCGATATGGATGATTTGAGAATTTACATTGCCGGAGACACTGAAAATATCCCTGAAATGAAAAGCATTAAGAATGTGGACATTGCTTTTTTACCATGCAACCTGCCTTATACCATGACACCGGAAATGTTTACAGATGCAGTTAAAATGATTAACCCCAAAGTGCTTTATCCCTATCATTACGGAGATACTGACCTTAATGTACTCAAGCAGCTACTCAAAAACGAAAAAAATATCGACATCAGGATCAGAAAAATGAAGTGAGAAAGGCAATATCATCTTTTTCCGGGAGGTGTATTTCCGGAAATATCAGATAATGGTAAGAACTGCTGAAAAATATTTTTGCAAAAGTGCCTGAAATTCAAATTAAGGCAAAGAATTTGAATTAGAAACGCAGTAAAATGAAAATAACGGAAAACATAAAGAATCAGGTCAGGCAGTATCTTGAAAAAAGAACCCGCTGGCAGGTGTTTTCTGATGTGTTATTTGCCGTTTTATTGGTACTCATGCTGATACCTCCTGCCCGGAACCAGATGATTATCGGGTTTCGTAAACTTACCATGAAGCAGCCACCCATTGCATCCATTAAACCTCCGCTGGATTTGACAAATAATGATCTGAACTGGGAGTTTCAAACCCCTGAGGGAGAAGTTATTAATTTCAACGACCTGACGGAAAAACCGGTATTTCTTAATTTCTGGTCGGTGAGTTGTCCTCATTGCATTGCAGAGTTGGAAAACATTGAAAACCTTTATTCAAAGTATAAAGACAAGGTTTATTTTATCATGATAACCCACGAAAGTCCGGTAAAAGTTAAAAACTATCTTTCGGAAAAAGGCATAGATATTCCGTTTTACCTGACTTATGGCGATGTCCCGGAAATATTTGATGTTCAGTTTATTCCTACAGCTTTTATCATTTCAACGGATAAAAAGATAGTATATAAAAAGACAGGCCCTGCCAGATGGGACGGAGATAAAATGTTCGACTTTTTCAATCAGTTGATTGCTGACGCCAATTAATAGTCCTCATTAAAAGATAAATGGTATAATCTGCCAGGTTTTTTTTTGATATTCCCTGTATTGATTATCGAATTTTTCAATTAGCTTTTTTTCTTCGAAAGTCATCTTAATCCAAAGTGTAATAAACAGCATGATCAGAAGAATTGCCCGCAACCATGAAAAATACATGGCGACAAGTGGTGTAAATATAAGAAACAGTGAGGTGTACATGGGATGCCTGATAGTCCGATACGGACCATGAGTGATCAGTTTTGCTCCGTTCCTTGGTAGGGGAAAAACAGAAAGTTTGCTGTTTGACATGGCAATAACTGACCATATTCCGAGGAATATTCCAAAACTCTGGGAAATACCTCCGGTAACGGAGCCGGCAATAAAATCACCGGTGATCAGAAGCAGTATCAGAATAACAAACTGTATTAAGACAAGTATGAGTGAAATAGTTTTAGCTGAATGTTTCATAAGTGGGGAAGAAGGTCAAATTGCATGCCTGCCTCATTAAGATAAAGGCGAAAGAATGATATTTTTAGCATTGTTAATTAATATGTCGGCTTCTTTCCATGAGTAATCGCTGATATCGATAGGTGGATGAATGTGAAGGCTGATGGTCCCTGGTCTGACATTCCAGCTTTTGGGTGGAAGAACATTGTAAGTTCCTGAAATGGTAACAGGTAAGATGGGCAATCCGAGGTCGAAAGCAAATTTAAATGCTCCACGTCTGAAACTGCTGATTTCTCCGTTTCTGGAACGTGTCCCTTCCGGGAAGAAAATAACGGACGTGCCGTTTACGATTCTCTTTTTTGCTTTTTCAATGGTATCAAGGGCACCCAAAGGTGTCGATCGGTCAATAAAAATATGCTCCATTCTTTCGCAGGCAGCTCCAAGTCCCGGAATGGCTCTCAGCTCTTTTTTCATCACCCATTTAAAATCAACACCCAATTTGGCATATAACAACAAGATGTCGTATTGGCTGGAATGATTGGCAATGATGACGTAAGACTTATTTTTCTGAATATTGTTTCTGCCGTAGATTTTTGTTTTGACAGGGGTAAGAAAAAGGATAATCTGTGCCCAACTGACTCCGAATATTTTACTGACAACTGCCGGCTTGAGGAAGTAAGAAAAGATTACAGCTCCGGTACCCCAGAAAAAAGTGATGAGAAAAGAAACCGGAATGAAAAACAGCCATTTATAAGGCTGGTATAACACAAACAATAACTTTCGCATGTATCCTTAATGAAAAGGTAATTCTAAAACAAAGCAAAGGTAAAATGCTGAATTTATATTTCGTCCAAATTTCGGATGATATATACCAGATAGTCGCCAAGATACCTGAATCCGGCTTTTTCGTACAGGCGAAGAGCTTTCAGGTTGTTTTTATGAACCTCCAGCTTTATTTGTAAGTTCATTTTCTTTGCGAAAGCAAGAGATTCTTTCAGCAATATCCATGATAGTTTTTTACCCTGATATTCAGGAAGTATGGCAAAATGATGGAGGTAAACCCGTCTTCCGTCAACAGTCAGCCAGCTGGTGCCGGTTATTTTTTTTGTCGACACCTCTTCAAGGACAATCAGCTTCCCGCCAAGTTTCAGTGTGTTTTCAATAGTTTCAGGATTGTCACCTCTTGCAGGATTTCCAACTCCTGTCTGAACCCACAGCTGCTCTATGGAGGGATAATCGTTTTCCTGATAGTCGCGGCAAATGAATTCGCTCATGATGTGATTTTAAATGTAGTTGATCAGTTTTTGAGAGGAAAGATAATCCCTGAACTCAATTGATATTTTTTTGGCGATGTTGTTCATGATACATTTGTCGAAAGGGCATATCTGGTGTTCATTCAGGCATTTTGATTCTTCAAGTTTTCCCTCAATCGACTCGAAGACCTCGAGAAATGTTACCTCCTGAGGGTCTTTTTTCAAAACGAAACCACCGCTTGGCCCTCTGGTTGATTCAAGCATTCCGGCTTTGACAAGCCTTTGAAAAACTTTTGCTACATGATGGCGCGAAGCGTTCATTCGCTCGGCTATTTGGGTAACATTCAGCAATTCGTTTCCGGATCTGGCAATCAGTATCATGCCATGTAATCCGATATATGCTGCCTCAGAGAAATTAATGATTTTAGCCATTTAAACAAATAAGTATTTGATTGCCAAAAATAGGAAAATGTTTTTTTTGCAATAAAAAATTTTTCTTTTTTCCTACCTGAAAGCTTCCTTCACTTTTTCAAAAAAACTTTTATCATGGAAATCAGGAGAAGGATTGAAATTGGGTGAATTTCTCAGCATTTCGAGTATTCTTTTTTCTTCAGTAGAAAGTTTTGAAGGAATATAAATATTGACGTGGATGAGTTGGTCGCCTCTTCCATAGCCATTAAGTTCGGGAATACCTTTATTTTTTAATCTGAAAATTTTACCCCCCTGAGTGCCTGCAGGTATTGAAAATTTAGCTTTTCCGTCAATGGTTGGAACTTCGACAGTGGTTCCGAGCGCTGCATCGGCAAAATTCAGGTATAAATCATAAATAACATTGGTGCCTTCCCGTTTGAGGTGTTTGTCTTCAATTTCTTCAATAACCACAATCAAATCACCGGGAATACCCCCTTTACCGGCAGCATTTCCCTTACCGGATACCGATAGTTGAACCCCGTCAGTAACACCTGCCGGAATGTTGAGTTCAATGACTTCCTCTCCGGTTACTTTTCCTTCTCCGCGGCAGGTTTCGCAACGGTCGTAAACCATTCGACCTTCACCGTTGCAGGTCGGACAGGTTTGCGTAGTAACCATTTGTCCGAGAAATGTATTGGTAGCTCTGCGGATTTGTCCTGTTCCGTTACAGGTATTACAGGTGCGGTAAGAATTACTGTTTTTTGCACCACTACCTCCACAGGTCTGACAGGTAACCAATTTCCTGACTTTAATTTTTTTGGTAACACCCTTTGCAATCTCTGAAAGTGTAAGTTGTACCTTGATTCTCAGGTCAGTGCCTTTAACAACCCTTTGACGGCTGCGTGTACTGCCTCCGAAGAAAGATCCGAAAGGAGAATCTCCCCAGTCGCTGAAAATGTCTCCAAAATGCTGGAAAATATCTTCCACGCTCCAACCACCGGCACCTGAATAACCTCCTCCCTGAAATGCCTGATGGCCAAATCGGTCGTATTTTGCCCTTTTATCCGGATCACTCAGGATTTCATAAGCTTCTGCGGCTTCTTTAAATTTTTCTTCCGCTTCTTTATTGCCTGGATTTTTATCGGGATGATATTTCAATGCCATCTGCCTGTAGGCTTTTTTAATTTCCTCGGCAGTAGCATTTCGGCTGACTCCTAATATTTCGTAATAATCTTTCTTTGTTGTCATTTAATTATTCTCCTACAACCACTTTTGAATGTCTGATTACTTTGCCCTTTAGCAGGTAACCTTTCTGAACCTGATCAATTATTTTACCTTTTAATTTTTTGGAAGGGGCAGCAACTTTGGTGATAGCTTCATGAAAATCAGGGTTGAACTCTTTTTCAAGACACTTGATTTCTTCCAGTCCCTGATCGGTTAATATCTTTTTTAATTTATTGATTATCAGATTAATGCCGTTGTTAACACTGTCTTTTTCAGTGTTTTCATTCATCACCTGTTGTGCCCGTTCAAAATCGTCAATGACCGGCAACAATTCAAGAATGATTCTTTCGGAAGCATAGTCAATGAGGTCGAGCTTTTCTTTGTTGGTACGCCTCCTATAGTTTTCAAATTCAGAATAAAGGCGGAGATATTTGTCCTGAAGCTCGGCAAGCTCCGTTTTTAATTTGTTAATTTCTTCTTCTTCCTTCTTTTCATTGCTTTCCTGACCTTCCGTCAGTTTTTCCTCTTCAGTGGAAGTTTCTTTTACCGCCTCATTATTTTCTTCAATAATTTTATCTTGCTGTTTTTCTTCTGTTTGCATAATTAGTTTTTTTTTGCCTACAAGCTTTTTTCAATTACTTTGCCAAAACAAGCTGACGACATTATGACATTCAATATTTATTTAACAGTCATTTCCTGAAGGTATCTTTCAATTTCGTTCAGATGAGCCTGCCTTTTAACAATTTTTCCTTCATCATCGATCAGTAGATAAAAAGGAATCAGATAAACATCAAATTTAATTACAGCCTCAGTTTTCCAACCTTTAAAGTCGCAGCAATGGTTTCGCCAATGCAGCGCATCCTGCTCAATGGCTGATTGCCAGTCTTTTTCATTCAGGTCGATCGAAATGCTGATCATGTCAAATGTTGCAGAATGCTGAAAGCCGGAATACTTATATCTGTTATAAAGACTGACCAGTTGTTTGTGATTTTCCCTCGACTGGCGGTTCCACGATGCCCAGAATTCAATGAGTAGTATTTTTCCTTGAAAATCAGTTAATTGAATAGTATCATTATTCAGGCAATGAAGTTCGATATCCGGAATTTGTTGTGCATGCAAACGAAAGATAAGCACAAAGAAAACAGCCGGAATGAGGAGTCTTTTCATGTGATGTTATTCGCATTCGCGTATAATACCTGCCCCCAGCGCATTCAGCCGAAGGTCAATGTTTTCATAGCCACGGTCTATTTGTTCGATGTTGTAAATGATGCTTTCACCTTCGGCAGACATGGCAGCAATCAGCAGAGCCACCCCTGCACGAATATCGGGCGACCGCATACGTATTCCTCTGAGGAGGTTTTTTTTCTCCAGTCCGATGACCGTTGCCCGGTGTGGGTCGCATAAGATAATCTGTGCACCCATATCTATCAGGTTATCAACGAAAAACAACCTGCTTTCAAACATTTTCTGGTGAATAAGGATATTTCCTTTGGCCTGTGTAGCTACCACCAGTGCAATGCTGATGAGATCGGGCGTAAAGCCCGGCCATGGGGCATCATAAATGGTTGGGATATGGCCATCAATCTGTTTTTCAATTTCATACACTCCCTGAGCAGGGATGAAAATATCGTCATTATTGATAACGAATGAAATTCCGAGTCGCTTGAATACACGTGGAATGATTCCCAGATGATTCACATTGGCATTACGGATAATAAGTTCAGAGCCTGTGATAGCAGCCATGCCGATAAAACTTCCGATTTCAATCATATCGGCCAGACAGGTATGTTCGCATCCGCTTAAGGATTCAACGCCTTCAATTTCAATACAATTCGTTCCAATTCCCGTAATTTTTGCACCCATGGCATTGAGCATTCTGCAGAGTTGCTGAACATAAGGCTCACAGGCAGCATTGTAAATGGTTGTTTTGCCTTTTGCGAGGACAGCTGCCATCAATACATTCCCGGTACCGGTAACCGAAGGCTCATCCAAATGAATAAATGCCCCTTTTAGGTTTTTTGCCTTTAACCTGAAAACACCATGAAGGGCGTCAAACTCATAGACAGCACCCAGATCATGCAGCCCGGTCAGGTGGGTATCGAGTTTACGTCTTCCGATTTTATCACCACCGGGTTTGGAAAGTGCCATTTCGCCAAACCTTGCGAGCATAGGACCTATTAAAAGAACTGAACCCCTAATGTTTTTGCTGGTTTCAATAAATTCCTGAGAATACATTTGATGGAGGGTAACTTCAGAAGCATCAAAGATGTAATCATGCTCATTGATTCGTTCAACCCTGACCCCCAGCATCTTCAGGAGTTCGATCTGGCGTATGATGTCTCTGATATAAGGAATATTTCGTATCGTCACTTTTTCGTTGGTCAGCAGGACAGCTGCCAGAACCTGAAGTGCTTCGTTTTTGGCCCCCTGCGGATGAATCTCACCCTTGATTTTAACAGGCCCGTTAATACGAAAATAATCCATTTGCTTTAATAGTTTTTGTTTTTGTTGTTTTGTTTCTTTTTCTTTTTCTTTGAACCCGTTCTTTTCTGAACAGGTCGCTCAGGGACATAAAATACTTCCGGCACCTGGCTGATGGTTATCTTTCCATGAGAGAGTTCATGCAAGTGTTTAATAATCAATTCATCAGGAACTTTCTCGGTGTTCCAGATCTTGTACGATAAAACCATGAATGAAACAAGAGAATTGATCAGTTGGTCACGGTCTTCTCCTTCCGGCATTTCTGCTGCCTTTTCAATGGCTTTTTCAAGTGATTTCCCGTAAAATCTGTATTTGGGCGGATTACCCGGATATTCCGGTTTCTTTGGGTTCCTTCTGTATCCGAAAGGTTTTTCTGGTTTAGGATATTCAGAGTCAACATCCAGTTTGTATCCTGCCATGATATGAAGATGATCCCAAAGTTTTTGCATGTATTCAGGCAGGTTACGGTACTGCGGGTTTTGCTGTGCCATCAGGTTTACTACCTGTTGTGCGGCAATACTTCTTGTTTCCTTATCAGGAATGGTCAGCAGATGATCGACCATTAACTGAATGTTCCTTCCGTATTCCGGAAAAACCAGAGGGTCTCTGTGCGTGTTATAATTCATTATCAGTAATTTTACTATTCAGAAATGATTTTCATTTTTGCAAATTTCAGCAAAATATTTTTCTGGCCGAATTTATCGAAATAAATAATGGCCTTTTTATTTTCTCCAGATCCTTCGACCTGAATTACTTTTCCGTTTCCAAATGCATTGTGAAGAACATTCATGCCAGCCTGCAGATTAGAAACATCATCGGCAACAAAGTTCTGGTCAACAGGAATCATCTTTCTGACCGGTTCTTCCTTTGGCTTCTCCTTTGTTTTCCTGAGTTCAGGGGCTTTAACCTGCTGCTGTCTGGTGCTTACTCCATAATCGAGGAAGCGGGCATCAATTTCATCCAGAAACCTGCTGGGCTCACAAAACTGTAAATTGCCCCATTTAAATCTGGAAACTGCGTAGCAAAGATACAACTTTTCCATTGCCCGCGTAACAGCGACATAAAAAAGTCTTCTTTCTTCCTCCAGTTCTTCCCTTGTATCCATCGACATGGCAGACGGAAAAAGACCTTCTTCAAGCCCAGTAATAAAAACGGTATTGAATTCAAGTCCTTTGGCCGAGTGAACCGTCATCAGTGTTACTTTATCACCTGAATCATCCTGCGTGTCGGCATCGGTCATTAACGAGACTTCCTGCAAAAAACTTCCAAGACTTTTATTTTCAGTATCTTCCCTTTCTGTAAATGATTTGAGTGCTGAAAACAGATTTTCTATGTTTTCATACCTTGAAATACCTTCAATCGACTTATCTTCCTGATAAAGACGGATCAGCCCGGATTCTTTACTGATATATTTTGCAGCCTCAAAAGCATCTTTTTGTTCTGCTACTACCTGAAAACTTTTAATCATCACGACAAAATCTTTCAGCGTCTGCTTTACTCTGCTGCTGATTTCAAATGAATAGATATTGTTGATAATGTCCCAGATGGTACACTGGTTGTCATTAGCCCATACGATCAGGTGGGCAAAGGTAGTGTCGCCAATGCCCCTTGCCGGTAAGTTTATGATTCTTTTAAGGGCTTCTTCATCTGCCGTATTCAGTGTAAAACGGAAATATGCCAGTAAATCTTTTATCTCCTTGCGCTGGTAAAAAGAAATAGACCCAATCAATCGGTAATCAATTCCAAAACGCCTGAAGGCCTCTTCAAAAGCTCTCGACTGGGCATTTGTGCGGTAAAGAACGACAAAATCACTGTTTCTTTTGGAAAAATTTTTCTTTTCATCCTGAATGGTAACGGCCACCAGATTGGCTTCATCTGATTCCGAATCTGCTCGGATCAGACGGATTTTGCTTCCTCTTTCGTTGCTGGTCCAAAGTTTTTTTGGGAGACGGTAAACGTTTTTTGCTATAACACTGTCGGATGCTTCAACAATATTGGAAGTGGAACGGTAGTTTTGTTCGAGTTTAAAGACCCTTAGTTCAGGATAATCTTTCTCAAAATCAAGGATATTGCGAATATTGGCACCACGAAAGGAATAGATACTCTGGCTGTCGTCTCCCACCACACAGATGTTTCTTGTTGAAGCCGATATTTTTTTAACTATCAGATACTGAACAGTATTGGTGTCCTGAAACTCATCTATCAGAACATAGAGAAAGCGGTTCTGGTATTTGTACAAAACATCGGGAAAACGTTCCAGAAGTTCATAGGTGTTGACCAGCAAATCGTCAAAGTCCATTGCCCCTGATTTAAAGCAACGGTTGTTGTATTTCTGATATATTTCAGCAAAGCGTGGCCTGCCTGAAGCCTTGTCTTCCAGCATCAGCTCTTCATTTTCCATGTATTGCAATGGCTTGATGAGGCTGTTTTTACAGGCTGAGATGCGTGCATGAACGGAAGAAGGCTTATAGGTCTTAGGGTCAATGTTTTCTTCTTTCAGTATCGATTTGATGACATTTTTTGAATCATCGGTGTCGTAAATAGTAAAATTAGCCGGATAACCGAGCCTGAGGCTTTCAACCCTGAGGAGCCGGGCAAAAACTGAATGAAAAGTTCCCATCCACAGGTTTCTGGCATCAGCACCGGACATGCTGATAATCCGGCTTTTCATCTCATTGGCAGCTTTGTTGGTAAAGGTGAGAGCCAGTATTCTGAAAGGATCAACACCCTGATGAATCAGATAGGCGATTCGTGTGGTCAAAACCCTTGTTTTTCCGGAACCGGCTCCGGCAATGATCAGTGATGGCCCTTCTGTATTGATGACTGCCTCTTTCTGCTGAGGGTTAAGCTCTTCAATAAAATGTTTCAAAGCCGTGAATTAAAGATAATCAAATTGAAATTGACGGCAAAAGTAAGTAGTAATGAGTGAAAGAGCAAAATCAAAAAGCTGACATGCTATTCGCTTTCGGTCAGATAGCCCTTTTGTTCCCTGACCTTTGCTTTTTTTCCTTTCAGTCCGCGGAGGTAATAAATACGGGCTTTTCTGACAAAACCACGTTTTTTTACTACAATGCTTTCAATTTTTGGGGAATTGACAGGGAAAATTCTTTCAACACCTATGCCTGAACTGATTTTTCTGACGGTAAATGTACCGGTTTCAAATTCTCCTTTTTTCTGAATAACAATACCCTGAAAAGGCTGAATTCTTTCCTTGTTTCCTTCAATAATTCTATAGTTGACGACAACAGTATCTCCTTCCCTGAAATCAGGTATATCGTCTCTGACAAACTTTGAATGAGAAAATCTAACTAACCGGTGCATTTTTAATATTTTTAAGCAATAAACAGGAGTGCAAATGTACGATGTTTTTTAAATGCAGAATAACTTTTTGAAAAAAATGTTAGAATAGAGAAATAATAGTGTTAAAATATTAAAAATCAGTAAGTAAGATAAATTTTGAGTGGCTTTGTCTGTTCAAATTGTTGAAAGTTGGAATATTGGTAATCACATCATCCCCGGCCTTCTTTTTTTCGTTTTTTCGAGTGCCTGCTGATGTCTCCATTCATCAATTTTCTGGTGGTCGCCTGAAAGGAGGATATCGGGAACTTTCAGTCCTCTGAAATCTTCGGGGCGGGTGTAAACGGGTGCATCGAGGATGTCGCCCTGAAAAGAATCGGTCAGGGCTGAGCTTTCATCGCCCAGAACGCCAGGAATCAGGCGTATAATGGCATCGGCAACTACTGCAGCGGGAAGTTCTCCTCCTGTCAGGACATAGTCTCCGATGGAAATTTCGCGGGTGATAAAATGATCGCGGATACGCTGGTCGATACCTTTATAACGGCCACAAATCAGTGCAATTCGTTTTTTAAGGGATAATTCGTTTGCCATTGATTGGTTGAACAGTTCCCCATCAGGGGTGAGGTAGATTATTTCATCAAATCTGGCTGTCTTTTCAAGTGCCTCCAGACAGTGAACGATGGGTTCGATACGCATGACCATGCCTGCCCCTCCGCCAAAAGGATAGTCGTCCACCTGCCTGCGAATACCGCTTGGAATGCCATAGTCCCTGAAATTATGTAAAGTGATGCTAACCAATTGTTTTTCAATGGCTTTTTTGATAATGGATTCGTTGAGGAATCCTTCAAACATCTGCGGAAATATGGTCAGAATAGCAATTTCCATGGTGCAAAAGTAGTAAGTTAAGCCGGATTATGACTTGCCGTTAAGTTCTTTTTCAAGAAAGGAGGCTGTAAACCCGCATTTATTTCTGATAATTTCTTCGGGAGTGCCGGTACAGATAATTTGTCCGCCTTCAGAACCCCCTTCCGGTCCCATGTCGATAATGTAATCGGCCAGTTTGATGACATCGAGATTATGTTCGATAATAAGCACCGTATTTCCTTTTTCAACAAAATGGTTGAGAACATTCATCAGGATTCTGATGTCTTCAAAATGAAGGCCTGTAGTGGGTTCATCGAGGATGTAAAGTGTTTTTCCGGTATCCCTTTTGGCTAATTCGGCAGCCAGTTTGACCCGTTGTGCTTCTCCACCGCTGAGTGTTACGGAGCTTTGTCCGAGCGTAATATATCCCAGCCCGACATCCACCATGGTCTTCAGTTTTCGTTTCA
>JAAYUY010000073.1 GCA_012517435.1 Sphingobacteriales bacterium
ACTTTGCTGACGATGTTTTTTCTTGCAGCAAGCAGTCCGATAATGGAATGGCCGCTGGCAGCAATTACTTTCGAGGCTGATTGGATGACAATATCAGCGCCAAGGGTTAGTGGGCGGGTTAATGCAGGTGAGGCACAGGTGGCATCAACAAGAAGCGGAATACCATGGCTATGTGCCAGGTCAGCTACCAGACTGATGTCAAAAATGGCTACCGCTGGATTGGATGGAAATTCTCCGTAAACAAAGCGGGTATTTTTGTCAATTTTGGAAGCCCAGTCATTGATGTCGTACGGGTTGGTGACCCAGCGTACTTCAATGCCTTCATCCTGCCATCTGCGTACCCAGAATTGCTGGAAGGTTCCCCCATATACTTTGGCGGAGGCCACAAAATTCATTTCGGAGCGGTTTTTACCTGCCAGAAAGGGTTCAGTAGCCGTCCTGACAGCAGCCATCCCGCTGGCAGTGGCCAGGCCTGAGGCTTCAAGCTTGCTGCCATAGGTTTCCAGTAATGCAATGGTTTCTTCCAGAAAATAACTGGATGGGTTTGCAATGCGGGTATAACACCAGTTGGGCATTTCATAGGCAAGGCCGGCTTCCATCTCAGCCGTATTCGCATAGGCCTGTGCCGGACTCAGATAAACAGGCTCCATGATAGAAGCATTGTTGTAATTGATGGCCTGTTCATAGTCGTACAAACCATGGGTGGCAATAGTATCAAATTTTCGTGTTTTGGCCACCTGTATTTTCTTTTGCCTTTCTTCAATCATCTGTTGGCCAAGTGCTATCCATTCAGGTTTTGTCAGATTTTTCATATTGTTTTATTTTCAGACAAAAATATCATCCTGAAAGCATATTCTGTATATTTGCTTAATTTTTTTTTCATATTATAGGTTTTTGTTTAATGTTTTTTGAAGTATATCCATTTTTACTAAAAGATTTAAAGTATGAATCATCAAAATCAGACTTTTGGCTTTCAACCTGACAATACCGATGTTAAAATACTGAATCTGTTGATGAAAGATGCCAGAATGCCTTTTACACAAATTGCTAAGAAATGCAGAATATCAGGAGCTGCCGTACATCAGCGTTTTCAGAAACTCAGGCAGACTGGCATTATCTCAGGCAGCACGGTTACCATCAGTCCGAAAAGCATGGGTTACATGACCTGCGCTTTTATCGGCATTCAGGTCAATCTGACCACTTCAACCACGCATGACCAGGTGTTTCAAAAAATCAGTGAAATAGCAGAAATAGTTGAATGTCATCATATTACAGGAAAATATTCCCTGCTTGTTAAAATTTTTGCAAAAAACAACGAGCATCTGAAAAAGATTATAGTCGAAAAGATACAATCCGTTCCCGAGATCATCAGCACCGAAACATTTATTTCACTGGAAGAAGGGTTTATCAGAGCCTTACCGGTTTAATGAACACTTAAAGTCCCTCCGTGCTTTCTGTGGTGAGAATACCTTGACCACCAAGACACCAAGGCACGAAGAAAATGTTTATAAAATTTAGTACCTCCGTTGTAAAAAACCTCCATGCTCCTCTGTGCACTCTGTGGTTGAAAAAATCTCCGTTCCTCCGTGTCTCCGTGGTGCAAAAATATTAACCACCAAGGCACGAAGACACTCAGATTATAATTTGTATTTAATTATGCCTCAACAGTATAAATTCTCCGTGCTCCTCTGTG
>JAAYUY010000074.1 GCA_012517435.1 Sphingobacteriales bacterium
AAAAAATCCGTGCCTCCGTGGTGAAATTACCTCCGTGGTGAAAAAATCCTATAATATTCGTTCAGGATTAATGGTAAACCTATATGGCAGTCTCGCATCTTCCCCGGCATACTCCACCCCGATTCGGCTATTGACTTCAATATCTTTTTCAGTAAGTCTGATGCCTGCATCTTCCAGCCAGACTTCATCCGATTCCAGCGATATTCCATTATGAATCAATGAAATACCAAGAGCTTGCGTAACTTTTCCAGGTCCATTCCAGACTTCGGGGCTATTATTCGTTTGCTTCCTTCTCACAAGCATTTCGTCCAGACCTCTCTTCGGCCATATTGCCCTGATAAGAACAGCATCAGGAACACCGATAATGCTGGTTACGATATTAAAGAGTTTATGAATTCCATAACAGAGATAAACATAAGCTATTCCTCCGGCTTCGTACATCACAGAAGTCCTGCTGGTAAAACGATTATTATATGCATGGGAAGCCCGGTCTTTTATTCCCGCATAGGCTTCAGTTTCGGTGATAATTCCCGAGGTAATTGTTCCATTCACAAATGTACACAACTCCTTACCAAGCAGTTCCCTGGCAATCAGCACTACATCTTTTCTTTGATAAAAATCCTTCGGAATCTTCTTCATTATTGATTTTCGATGATTTGCAGGGGGTTAAAAATCAGGTTACAAAAGTAAACATATCTTAAAATTCATCCCAGCTTTTTATTTGAACAGATTGAAGTGAATATTTACAGAATGCCATGATAAAGGCAGCAGCCAGCCGGGCATTGGTTATTAAAGGAATATTCATATCAACCGCACTTCTCCGGATGATGTAATCATTATCAAGCTCGGTTTTCGATAAGTTTTTTGGTATGTTGATGATTAAATCCAGTTTTTTCTCCCTGATAAAATCGAGTACATTGGGTTTTATTTCTTCATCAGGCCAGTGCAGAATAATTGCATCAATATCATATTTTTTGTAAAATTCGGCAGTTCCACGGGTTGCATAGATGTTAAAATTGTTTTTGATCAAAATTCTTACAGATTCCAGCAACTCTGCCTTAGATTTTGGAGGTCCTCCCGAAATCAGAATATTTTTTCCCGGAATCTCATAACCCACAGAAAGCATGGATTTAAGTAATACCTCATAAAAATCCTCCCCCAGACAACCTACTTCGCCAGTTGAAGCCATCTCAACACCCAATACAGGGTCAGCCTTGTGCAATCTTGAAAATGAAAACTGTGAGGCTTTAATACCGATATAATCAATATCAAAAATAGATTTGGAGGGGACCTCCACCGGTTCATTCAGCATCACTCTGGTGGCAATTTCAATAAAATCTGTTTTCAGCACCTTTGAAACAAAAGGGAAACTGCGGGAGGCTCTCAGGTTGCATTCAATCACCTTGATATCATTGTCTTTTGCCAGAAATTGAATATTAAAAGGCCCGCTGATATTCAGACTTTTGGCAATCTGGCGGCTGATTTTCTTTATTCTTCTGAGTGTTTCAATATAAATTTTCTGTGCCGGAAAAACAATGGTAGCATCACCGGAATGTACTCCGGCAAATTCGATATGCTCGCTGATGGCATAGCAGATTATTTCACCCTCCCGGGCAACTGCATCTATCTCAATTTCTTTACATTCTTCAATAAACTCTGAAACCACCACAGGATATTTGCTCGATACAGATCTGGCAATAGAAAGAAAATGAAGCAGTTCGTCCTGATTGGAAACCACGCTCATAGCCGCTCCCGACAAAACATAAGATGGGCGAATCAGCAAAGGGAAGCCTATTTCACGACAAAAATCAAAGATTTCCTCCATGGAAGTCAGCTCTTTCCAACGGGGCTGATCAACACCTAAGCGGTCGAGAAGGCTTGAGAACTTATGCCTGTCTTCAGCCATATCAATTGATAAGGGAGAGGTCCCAAGTATTTTTACATTTGATTTAAATAACCTTAATGCCAGATTATTGGCTGTCTGCCCACCCGTTGACACTATCACACCTGTTGGATTCTCAAGCTCGACAATGTCCATCACCCTTTCATACGAAAGCTCATCAAAATAAAGCTTTCCACATTCATCATAGTCGGTACTGACAGTTTCAGGGTTGAAATTAATAATAACCGACCTGAAGCCGCTTTTTTCAACAGTTTTCAAAGCACTGACACTGCACCAGTCAAATTCAACGCTGCTGCCAATGCGATATGCACCTGACCCCAATACGATAACAGATTTCTTGTTTTCTTCATAAGTAACATCATGTTCAGCTGCATTGTAGGTCAGATAAAGGTAGTTGGTCAGAGCAGGGTATTCTGCAGCAACCGTATCAATTTGTTTGACATAAGGTATAATGCCCATTTTTTTTCTTAAATCCCTGATTTTCTGCATATCATCTTCAATACCACTGTCTTTGCTCTTCATGACGAGGCGAGCAATCTGAAAATCTGAAAAACCCAGTTGTTTGGCCCTTTTAAGAGTTTCTGAAGGAAGATATTCCGGATCATTGTACGATAACAGCTCTTCCCTCATCAACCAGATATTCTTAAGTTTTTCAAGAAACCACCTGTCTATTTTGGTCAATTCAAAGATTTTCCCAACTGAATAGCCCAGACTGAAAGCTTTGGCGATAAAAAAAATCCGCATATCTGTAGGATATGAAAGCTCTTTATCAATATTTTCTTCTTCCAGCTCTTTATTCCCGACAAATCCATGCATTCCCTGCCCGATCATACGCAAACCTTTCTGAATAGCTTCTTCAAAGGTTCTTCCGATAGCCATCACCTCTCCTACGCTTTTCATGCTGGAGCCAATCTGATGGCTGACTCCTTTGAATTTATTCAGATCCCACCGGGGCACTTTGCAGACCACATAATCTAATGCTGGCTCAAAACAAGCTGTAGTCGTTTTGGTAACCGAGTTTTTCAATTCAAACAGACCATATCCCAATGCAAGTTTGGCAGCAATGAAAGCCAGCGGATAACCTGTTGCTTTGGAAGCCAGAGCACTCGAACGCGACAGGCGTGCATTGACCTCAATAACCCTGTATTCCTCTGAATCAGGATCAAGTGCATACTGAACATTACATTCTCCGACAATACCGATATGCCTGACAATTTTAATGGAAAGTTGTCTGAGAAAGTGATATTCATGATTGGTAAGTGTCTGGGAAGGAGCTACCACAATGCTTTCACCCGTATGAATGCCAAGAGGATCGAAATTCTCCATGTTGCAAACGGTGATACAGTTGTCATACCTGTCTCTGACAACTTCATATTCAATTTCTTTCCATCCTTTCAGTGATTCTTCAACAAGAATCTGCGATGAATAAGCAAAAGCTTTTGTCGCAAGGCTTTCCACATCATCAATCGAGGTACAAAACCCACTTCCCTGCCCTCCAAGAGCAAAACCAGCTCTGATGATGACAGGGAAACCAAGATTCAAAGCAGCTTTTTTTGCTTCATCCACTGTTTTTGCCACAATGCTTCCGGGAGTTTTAACCTCAATAGCATTCAGTTTGCTGATGAATTTTTCCCTGTCTTCTGTCTCAATAATGGCTTCAACCGGAGTACCCAAAACCCTCACCTGATGTTTTGCCAGAATACCTTCTTTAAACAGGGAAATTCCACAATTCAGGGCTGTTTGCCCCCCAAACGACAACAAAATCCCCTCAGGTTTCTCTTTTTCAATGACTTTCTCAACAAAATATGGTGTTACCGGTAAAAAATAGACTTTATCGGCAAGACCTCTGGATGTTTGAACAGTTGCAATATTGGGATTGATTAAAACCGTTTTAACACCTTCTTCTTTTAATGCTTTTATAGCCTGGGTTCCTGAATAATCAAATTCTCCTGCCTCTCCGATTTTCAATGCACCTGAACCAAGAATCAGTACTTTAGTTATTTTATCATCCATTTTTTCACCAAATCAAAAAAATTGTCGAATAAAAACATCGTATCAGCAGGACCTCCTGAGGCTTCCGGATGAAACTGTACTGAAAAAACAGGAAGTTCCCTGTGTTTAATTCCTTCATTGGTATGGTCATTCAGGTTTGTACAAAAAATCTTCCATTCATTTCCAAGTGATTCAGGATGAACAGCATAGCCATGATTCTGAGATGTAAGATATACCCTTTGAGTACCTTCAATCATCACAGGCTGATTATGACTTCTATGTCCGTATTTCAGTTTATAGGTATCTGCTCCCGCAGCCAGCGAAATCAACTGATGTCCGAGACAAATGCCCAACATCGGAAATCCCTCATTCAGTGCTTTTTTCAAATTTTCAATAGTTTTTACGCAGGCTTTCGGATCTCCAGGCCCGTTTGAGACCACTATGCCGTCAAACTCTTCCTGAAAAAAGTCATAATTCCATGGAACCCTGATGACAGTGGCATCCCTGTCAATCAGGTTTCTGATGATGTTGTGCTTGACTCCGCAGTCTATTAACACTATCCGGTACCTACCCTTTCCATAAGTCTTTATTTCCCTGATACTTACTGCATCAACAAAATGACAGGAAGGTTCTTCAGGCATATCCAGATCATTAAAACGGATAAAGCCTTTCATGGTACCTGATTCCCGCAGTATTTTTGTTAATTGGCGGGTGTCGATTCCATAAATGGCCGGTATCCGGTGTTGAATCAACCAATCGGAAAGACTGATTTTGGCATTCCAATGTGAATAATTGAATGAATAGTCTGAAATGATTAATCCCGAAACATGAATTTTTTCAGATTCAAAATGCTTTGATAGCCCATCCTGAACAATATCCTCGGGTACACCATAATTCCCGATCAATGGAAATGTAAGAACCAGAATCTGACCGAAATAGGAAGGGTCGGTCAGACTTTCCGGATAACCTGTCATGGCGGTATTAAACACAACCTCTCCGGCCACAGGATTTTGATAACCAAACGACCAGCCGCTCAATGTCATTCCGTTTTCAAGAACCAGATTTGCCTTGACTTTAGTTTTTGTATCTATCATGAATTATTGAGTTGCATTTGATGCTGTGAGGCATAAATCCGGAAAACAAAAGTAAGCTGAAATAATTTTACATGGTCTAAATTAACACATGGATTTATCAACAAAAAACCGATGAAAAACAGTTGATTCTTATGTGAGACACTTATTAAGCTTACAAAGTTCACAGAAACCGGAAAAATGAAAATGAAATTCCGGAACCTGTTTCTTAACTTCGTTGCAGAACAATATCTCAAGCTTTCAAGTATTTTTGTATCGAATTTTGAAACAAACTTTTATGAAAAACAATTCACTTTCTGAACAAAAAGTTTTATTCAGAAAAATAGTCAAGTGGTTATGGATTATTTCCGGAGCCAGTGTCGGCCTGTTTCTTCTCATCTTCCTCTTAATCAATCTGGGCATTTTTGGTAAATTACCCGACACAACACAGCTTGAAAATCCTGAGACCCCTCTGGCTACTGAAATTTTCACCGAAGACGGGCAACTTCTCGGAAAATTTTTTGACGAAAACCGATCGGCAGTGAGTTATGATGAAATAAGCCAGTATATGTTTCAGGCACTGATCGCTACTGAAGATATCCGCTTTGAAAAACATGCCGGTGTTGACCTTAAAGGGACGATGGCTATTCCTTTTTACCTCCTCAGAGGAAAGAAGAAAGGAGCCAGCACCATCACTCAACAATTGGCAAAAAACCTTTTTCCCAGGACCAGGTTTAAAACCATTCCCGAAAAGATTGTCCGAAAACTCAAGGAATGGGTGATTGCCATACGCCTCGAAAGGTATTATACTAAAGAAGAAATTATTACCATGTATCTGAATACGGTAGATTTTGGCAGCAATGCCTATGGGATAAAATCAGCAGCCAGAACATTTTTTAATAAAACCCCGCTCGAACTGAATATTCAGGAATGTGCAACCCTGATTGGTGTGTTGAAAGCCACCAAAATGTATTCTCCATATTTCAATCCTGAAAACTCAAGAAACAGAAGAAATGTGGTTCTTAATCAGATGAAGAAATATAAATTTATATCACGGGAGCAGTACGACTCTCTCTCCTCTCTTCCCATTGTACTTGATTATCAGGTAGAAAGCCATAACACAGGAATGGCAACCTATTTCAGGGAAGAATTGAGAAAAGAGCTTTCCGAATGGTGCAAAGAAAACGGATATGATTTATATTCAAGCGGATTAAGGATTTACACCACCATCAACAGCAAGATGCAGCAATATGCTGAGGAAGCCGTCAGACAACACATGCAGGATCTTCAGAAGCAGTTTTTTGAACACTGGGCAGGCATTGATAAAGCCCCGTTTGACCGCACTTTGTCCAAGAAAGACATTGAAAATCTGATGATTATGGCGGTCAAACGCACCGATCGTTACCGGATGCTTAAAAAAGACGGCAAAACATGGGATGAAATTTTAGCTGATTTCAACAAAAAAAGAAACATGAAGCTCTTTTCCTATGAAAAAGAATTCTATAAAGAAATAAGTCCATGGGATTCCATTTATTATTACAAGTTTTTCCTGCAACCGGGATTTATGGCAATGGATCCCACCACCGGGCATGTTAAAGCATGGGTGGGCGGTATCGACTACAGGTACTTTAAATATGACCACGTAAAACAGGCCAGAAGGCAGGTAGGTTCCACCTTTAAACCCTTTGTTTATACGACAGCTATTGTCAATGGATTTTCCCCCTGTATGAAAGTGCCTAACGTGCCGGTTATTTTCCCTGAATTTAACAATTGGCAGCCTAAAAACTCTGACGGTAAATATGGTGGGGAAATGTCGCTTAAGACAGGACTTGCCAAATCTATCAATTGCATTACGGCATGGGTAATGAAACAGGTCGGTCCTGAGGCAGTGGTCGAGCTGATCTCTAAAATGGGAATTGACACCAGCTATGTGGACCCTTACCCCTCCATTAGTCTCGGTACCCCCGATATTTCTCTCTATGAAATGGTTGGAGCTTTTAATACTTATGCCAATAAAGGGGTTTGGGTTGAACCTGTTTATACTTTGCGTATTGAAGATAAAGACGGTAATGTATTATTTGAAAAAGTTCCGAAAGAAGTTGAAGTGCTTGACGAAGCTACAAACTATGTGATGGTTAACATGTTACAGGCAGTTGCAGGGCCGGGTGGTACTGCCGTCAGGCTGAGGTTCCGCTATAACGTCAACATGCCGCTGGGAGGAAAAACAGGCACTACACAAAATAATTCAGATGGCTGGTTTATCGGGTTTACTCCTCAGCTAACCGCAGGAGCATGGGTGGGCGCTGAAGACAGAAGTGTACATTTCCGCTACATGTCTATGGGACAGGGTGCCAGCACGGCATTACCCATTTTTGCCTATTTTATCACAAAGGTTTACAACGACCCGACCCTTGGATATAAACCTATTGATTTTGAAAAACCCGAAGGCGAATTACCCCTTGAAATTGATTGCTCTGCATACAGCAAAGAAACAGAAGAATTTACGGGTTACTAATGGCAGATATTAAAGAGCAACTAAAGCTTTTACCTGAAAATCCCGGGATTTATAAATTCCTCGACCGGAACAATCAGATTATCTATGTTGGTAAGGCAAAAAATCTAAAAAAAAGAGTTAGTTCTTATTTTTCCTCCAAAACGGGTCAGAGTGGCCGCATCAGGCATCTTGTCAGGCAAATTGATCGCATCGATTTTACAATCGTGGAATCAGAAAGCGAAGCCCTGCTGCTTGAAAATTCCCTGATAAAAAAAATTCAACCCAAATATAACGTCAGGCTGAAGGATGGCAAAACCTACCCTTTTTTAGCCATCCGTAACGAGCCTTTTCCAAGGTTGTTTACCACCCGCATTCTTGCTGATGACGGTTCAGAGTATTACGGACCATTCGTCTCGGGTCTGAACAAAAATTATCTGCTCGATCTTTTAAAGAAGAACTTCTTTATCCGTACCTGTAATTATCATTTAAGCAAAGAAAACATTGAAAGCAGAAAATTTAAAGTCTGCCTGAGCTATCATATCAACCTGTGCAAAGGCCCCTGCGAAGGCCATCAAAGCATGGATGAATATATGCAAAACATCGAACAGGTCAGAAAAATTCTGAAAGGCAAAACTGCTGCTGTCATTGACTTTCTGAGAGAGAAAATGAAAACTGCAGCAAAAAACCTCGAATTTGAAAAAGCAGAAGAATATAAAAACATCCTGAATGCCATTGAAAACTATCAGGCAAAATCAACAGTTGTCAATCCGAAAATCAGAAATGCGGATGTTTATTCTGTTTATTCAAATGAAAAACTTGCTATTGTCAACTTTCTCGGCATATCAAACGGAGCCGTCATACACACCGATACATTGGAATATCATAAAAAGCTTGAAGAAAAAGATGAAGATATCCTGAGCCTTGCCATACAGGAATTCAGAGAAAGACATCTACGAAATTCAAAACTGATAATCGTGCCGCTGAAACCATCATACAAAGACGAAAAGCTGAAATATGAAGTGCCTAAAACAGGAGATAAAAAGCATTTGCTGGAGTTATCCCATAAAAATGCTGTTTATTATTACCGGGAACTCGAGAACAAAAAGCTGATTCAGCAGAATAAATCGCAGCGGACCATGTCGTTATTGCTTCAGGTTCAACGCGATATGCAGTTAAAAAATGTTCCCCGCCTGATAGAATGTTTTGACAATTCAAATATTCAGGGAGCTTACCCGGTAGCCGCCATGTCGGTTTTCAAAGAGGGAAAGCCATTCAAACAGGGCTATCGCCATTTTAACATTAAAACTGTTGAAGGGCCTGATGACTTTGCCAGTATGGAAGAGGTGATTGCCAGACGTTACCGGAGAGTACTTGAAGAGCAGCTCCCCCTCCCCGATCTGATTGTGATTGATGGTGGAAAAGGACAACTCAACAGCGCTGTAAAAGTATTGAAAGAGCTGAATTTATTTGAAAAAGTTGACATTATCGGAATAGCTAAAAAACTGGAGGAAATTTATAAACCCGGAGACAGCCTCCCGTTGGGAATCAGTAAAAAATCAGCGACCAACCAGTTGATACAACGTATCCGCAACGAAGCACACCGCTTCGGGATCACACATCACCGTACCAGGCGGATTAAAGGCTCTCTGACTACCGAGCTCGACAATATCAAAGGCATAGGCAAAGAAAGTATCAGACAGCTGCTGACCCGCTTCAGGTCAGTTGTCAACATTGAAAAAGCAGATTTTGAAGAAATTGCAGAAATCATCGGTAAGCATCGGGCAAAAATTATCAGGGAATATTTTGATGCAGAAAGGAATTTATAAACAATACTGATGTTGCCCAACCATAGCCCCCGAATGAATTCGGGGCTATGGTTATTTTCCAATCTGATTTTTGTAATGAACCAAAGTGTGCGAGAGACCGATTATTCTGTCTTGATTTCAACAATTTAAATCAATCATTCAGGAATATTCATATCTTTTAGCTTAGAAATAATCCAGGCAGTCAGCGAATCGGCTCCCTGACGGCTCAGGTGCCAGGTGTCGTGCCAATATTTTGTATTATCAAGGATTTCAGCAGGAGGATACCAGATGTCTGCCTTTTGCTCATAATAATTCCGTGCTTCTACCGGATTTCCGTTATACCCGAAGGATGGCAGATAGAGAAATATCACCTGACAATGATTTTCCCTGGCAAGACGCAGGATTTTATCTACATAATGAATGGCATATTTTGCCCTGACACTATTGTTATCGTTCTGATTACCTGTTGTTTTCGACAATTTGTAATTCATCAGCCTGACAGAGTCGCCTGCAAAATCATAAGGCATAAATCCGTGATCCGACAGTTTTCCTATACTGTCTGTTTTCATACCTGAACGTACAAAATCAAGCCGGCTCTTCAAACCCTCTCCTATATCACGGAAGTAATTGCGGTTGTTCAGAACCGGAGCAAATATCAAATCTCTGAAATCAGAAACAACCCCATAACTGATATGGCTGTGATTGATCTCAAATTCATTGAGTTCAAGAAATAAAATTTTCGGTTTTTTGTTCTCAAACAGCATTTTGGCAATGGCATATTGTATATTTCTTCCTCCACCGCAAAATGAAATAACTACCGGATTGAATTTCCGATGAAAATAATATTCATACACAAATCTGATTAACAGGTCATTGACTCCATTAACTGTTTTGGATGTACCCAGAAAAGCCACATCTATCGGAGTTAAATCTTCGCATATCCGGTGATAGATAAAATCTCCGCTGCAACTTTCCGTAATTTTATGAAAGGCAAATTTTTTATAGGCATCAGAATCGTTCGCAAACAGGATTACTATGGGCAACAAAAAGATAATCAGTTTGATATAAACTTTTTTCATGCTAAAAGTTTGAATAAATAAATCCCTGTTCCAGATCAAAGGCTCCGAAAAACAGGATAAAAAACAACAATAGGAAATAGAAACCCCACCTGAAAGGCCATTTTAATTCCCCTGCTTTATCTTCCACATTTTGCTTTCCGCTTAAAATCTCTGCCAGCAAAATAACTAACAATGCCGATACAATACCCGGGTTGAAAGAATGGCCGTTTAAAAGCTCCCCTCCTGTGTGCCATGGCTTGGTAAAAAGTGTATTAAACATGGTAAATGCCTGATTGACATTTCCTGAACGAAAAAAAATCCAGTTAAGGCAAACCAAGAGAAAAACAAAAAGGCCGGAAAAAAGCTGATAAATTTTGATCAGATGGTTTTTCCGCAAGGTTTTGCGGATGTTTCTGAAAAATTTTGCTGTTGACCGCTCAGCCATTAATAAAAACGCAAACACAAGTCCCCAGAGCAGAAAATTTAAACCCAGACCATGCCAGAGGCCTGTCAGAGCAAATGTGACCAAAACAGCCAGACTGTAAATCAACAAATCGGAGTGAATCCCCAGAAAGTATTGATTTTTAATTCTTTTACCTATCCAGAAAGCCAGTGGAAGAAAAACATAATCCCTGAACCAGGTGGACAGCGAAATATGCCATTTTGACCAGAATTGCGAAATCGATAACGAAAAATATGGTTTTCTGAAATTTTCCATCGAAAACAATCCAAATAAACGGGAGGTACCGATTGCCACATCCGTATAAGCCGAAAAATCGAAATAAAGCTGGAGCGCAAATAATAAGGCTGCCAATACAATCAAAAAACCATTTTCTGACTGAGGTTGCCCGAATAAATCATTGACGATAGGTGCAAGGTTATCGGCAAGTACAATCTTCTTAAACAAACCCAAAAGAATCAATCTGAAACCTGCTACAACCACCTGATAATCAAAGACTCTTGTATTATTGATCTGATGAAGCAAATTGGCCGCCCTGTCGATTGGACCGGAGGTAAGCTGAGGGAAAAAGGAAACAAACAACAGATAATTAATTAGACTTTTTTCAGCCTGAAATCTGTTTTTAGTTACATCTATTACATAACCAAGACTCTTCAGCGTATAAAAACTCAACCCAACCGGTACAATAAGTTTCAGGCTTTGCACACTCACTTCAAAACCTAGTTGAGATAAGAATAAGGCAAACTGCTCCGTAAAAAAGCCCATACTCCTGAATAACAATAAGATAGAAGTATTGATAAGGATACTTAACCACATCAGGGTTTTTCTCCTTATTTTGGATTCAGAGGAAGAGATTTTCAGAGCCAGCAGATAATCAGAAACCGACATGGCAAAGATTAAGAAGCAGAAACGGTAATCAAAAAAAGCATAAAAAATATAACCCGAAAGCAGCAGCAGTGCATTCTGAAAATTCTTTTTCTTCGGAAATAATTGCCAGTAGAAAAAAAATATGGCTGCAACAAACACCAGATAAGTTATGGAATTAAAGTACACGTTTATACAGCCATTTTAAATTTGAGACGAAAATAATAAACTAAATCATTGCTATCCAAAATAATATACAAATGAAGTTACTGTTCAGCAACAACCCATTTAAAGCCGGGACTAGTTTTATTGGATTACCTGTCATAGCCAACTTTAATGCCTGACAGACAGAATATCCCTGCTTCCGACTTGTCGATATATAGTTTCGGATCCTGCAAAACACTTCCGCACTTTGCTCTTTTCTGAAACAAACTGAAATTTTCTGTTTTAACCTAATCATTCGTAAATCTCCCTCTGCTAAATCATTATCAAAAGGCACAAGTGGTTCATAAACGAACCTTAAAACATCCACTTTTCTGTTAATAAACACTTCAATCAATTTTTGTGAGTCACTTCTGCTATTTTGCCTCTTTTTCTTCTCCTGTCCATGTTCTTTTCATATGTCTGAATTAGTGTTTTTAATTCACTAATTTAGTCCTGATGTTTAGGGGGCTAGATCAATTTGTATTAACTGAAAATTTTATCAAGTACTTCAGGGAGATTGCAAACCCATATTTTTTCTGATAATGGAAAAGAAGATTCAACCGGAGCCACGATAAAAGCCTTTTGAATATTTAATAATTCAATTGATTCATAAAATCCCCGGGTAATTACAGGGGCAGAATTGGCTTTGCATTCCACTGCTATGGTTGTATTTCCCTTTTGTAAAATCAAATCAATTTCAGCTCCGTTGGATGTCCTGTAAAATCCTGTATTCCAGTGGTCTGAATGGTTTAAAATATTTTCAATCACCATACCTTCCCAACTGCTTCCAAACAAAGGATGCCCCATCAGTTCATTAAAATT
>JAAYUY010000075.1 GCA_012517435.1 Sphingobacteriales bacterium
GCTGTTCAGGCAGGAACGAAAATACTCGAAATATACCATGATTTTCAGCACTTTCCTGAAGTTGAATACAAAAGCGACCGCTCACCTCTTACACTGGCCGATAAAGCTTCCAACAACATCATCTGCCAGTATCTGTCGGAAGCTTATCCTGAAATTCCGCTTATTTCAGAAGAGAACAAAGAAATTCCCTATTCTGAAAGAAAAAAATATGAATTCTTCTGGTTGATAGATCCGCTGGATGGCACCAAAGAATTTATCTCCCGCAACGGTGAGTTTACAGTTAACATTGCATTGATTTACAATGGTTATCCATACCTTGGAATTGTCTTTGCTCCTTGCCTGAACCAATTATATTTTGCTGAAAAAAATAAAGGTGCTTTTAAGGTCTGTAACGGGCAAACAACGGGTCTTCAGGTTGCTTCCTTTTCTCTTGCCGATGAAAACCTGACAATAGTGGCTTCCCGCTCCCATGCCAATCAGGAAACTGACGATTATATCCGAAAGTTCAGAAATGTAAAAACTACTTCCATGGGAAGTTCATTAAAATTTATGCTCATTGCCAGTGGGGAAGCACATCTGTATCCCCGTACCGGACCCACAATGGAATGGGATACTGCTGCCGCACATTGCATTGTCAAGGAAGCAGGCGGTAAAGTAGTGGAATTTTATTCCGGTAAAAATTTGATTTACAACAAGGAAAACCTGTTAAATCCTTATTTTCTGGCAACAGGAAAAATTATTCCCTGACCATGCTGTTTAAAGCAATTTCCAGGGGATAAAAGAATGAGTTTATTGTTTTTTTGAAAAGAATCTCCAGAGAAAGATAATTAATATCCTCTTGGCATAAGTCGTATCTTTGTATCCCGAATGTATGCATTAATCTGGAAAAATTCAGTATTTGTCAATATAAATTTTTGAGATGAAAGAAAATAACAAATCATTCCTTATCGCACTCGGACTGATTATTGGCCTGGGGATTAATGGTTATTTTATAGGAAGGGCTATACAGCGGTTCAATAAAGAAGACCGGTCCATTTCAGTTAAAGGATTCTCAGAGCGGGAGGTTAAAGCAGATCTGGCTGTATGGACTATTAAAATCAGAATTACGACCAACGACTTAAGTACAGGCAGTCAAGAGATAGAAACCAACAAGTCAAAAATCATTGAATTTTTAGTGAAAAATGGCATCAAAACTGAAGAAATCCTCCAACAGGATCTGAGTGTCAGTGATAAACTTGCCCGTGAATATGTGGAGCCAAACATGGGCGGATTCAGGTATATTCTTGAAAACACCTTGCAGGTCAGATCGACCAATGTTGACAATATTCAGAAAGTCAGCCGGATGACAGATGAACTGGTAAAGGCAGGTGTAGTGATTTCAAATACAGATAATTATCAGCCTGCCGTTCAGTATATTTTTACACGTCTGAAAGATATAAAACCCGAAATGCTGAAAGAAGCCACACAAAATGCGAAAAAGGCGGCACTTGAATTTACTAAAGAAAGTGGCGTAAAACTTGGCAGCCTGAAAAAAGCCAGTCAGGGTCTGTTTACCATTACCGACCGTGATGATTACTACTCAGGCCAGGGAGGTGAAGGCGGTTATTATCCTTCCAGTGTCCTCGATGTATTTAAAAAAGTCAGGGTAGTCGTCAATATTGAATATTCTGTCAGGTAGCCGGCTGAGAAGTTGTTTTCATCAGAAATTGTTGATTAAAAATATTTTACGAAGCATTGACGCTACTTAATTTTAGCGACTAAAAAAAACGCTTAACTGAATAATAACAAAACATTTTTGCCATGAGCAGGCGCCAGTTGATACTTTTCATTGTAACTGTCAGTATAATTATTCTGGCTATTGCCGGAGGAGCTCTGACCAATTGGTACGGTTTAAACAAGAAAAAACAATCTCCTCTGTTGGCCATGCCTGAAAATGCCATTCTTTATTTTGCCGGAAACAATATTTGCTCTGCCATCGAAGACCTGACAGGTAAAAAATTCTGGCTGAATATTGCTTCTTATCCTTCTGTCGGAAAATTCAACAGCAGCTTACGTCAGATTGACTCCGTAATCCGAAACCATGAAGATATTTACCGGTATATAAACAATAGCAAAACCGTATTAAGCCTGCACAAAACCTCTGCTGTACGCCTTGATCTCCTGTTTATTATTCCAACGAAAAACAGATTTGATGAGTCAAAAATAAAGTCATTATTTCCCTTGCAGGCGAATGAGAAATTTTCTTCACACACCTTCCGTAATTGTACGATTTACACACTACACCAGAAAGAAAATGAGGTCAGAGCTGCTTTTGCATTTGTGGGAGGCCTTCTTGTTTTGAGTCCGAATGCTGTTTTGGTTGAAGATGCCATCAGGGCATTTTATACCAACCTGAATCCTGTCAGAAAAATTTCAGGTAATAAAAATATCCTCAATCCTGAAGATAATATATATGTCAATTTCAGTCAGTTGCCTGCACTTTTCAATATTTTTCTGAATGAAAAAGGAATCATGCAGACAAAAGATATCATTGGCTTTGCCACCAATGGTCATTTTAATTTTGAGGCAAGCGACCATGATTTTCTTTTGCGTGGAAACCTCAGCAGCAAAGACAGCATATTGAATTTTATCGATAGGTTTCGCGACCAGAGTGGATGCCGCTCCGACATAGCCAAAGCCGCCTCCTTGTCAACCGCTATTTTAATTTCTTACAACCTTTCCGATTATCAGATTTTTTGGGATCAGTTAAAAGAAGAAAAAAAGGCAGTTTTTGAAAACTTTGAAAAAAAATTCAATGTTTCTGCCGAAAAAGAAATCCTCCCATTAATCAACCAGAATATTTCGCTGACCATTACGGAACCCATCACGGAAGAATTGGCAAAAAGTCAGGCAATATGGTTTAAAACAGATGCCACCACAGAGGCTGTCAATCTATTCTACAACAAAAAAGATGAGCGTATCCCATTGACTTATAATAATCGAACGCTTTATCCCACTCAGCTTGCAGGCTTTTGGGGAATGTTACTGGGAAAAACTTTTAACATGCCCGAAAAAGCATGGTTTTGTGTCATTCGTGATTATCTTGTTTTCTCTGCCAGTTCAGATATATTGCAAAAACTCTCAGATGATTATTCGCTAGGACATACACTTTCATCCTCAACTGAATTTAACAACACTGCCGAAAAACTTGCCTCAGATGGAAATTTACTGATATACATCAATCCGGTAAGGGCCATAAACATTCTTGACATTTATCTGAATGAGACATGGCTCAGAAAGTACAAGTCTCAGAATTTTCTGCTTTCTTTCGGGCCGGTTGCTTTCCAGATGGCCAACATCATGAACAATGTTTATGCTGAGCTGGTGATCGGGCACAACGATACCAAAGCACGTATTTTGCAGAAAATATGGGATTTTCAACTTGATACCCTTCCCGCCTCCAAACCCTTCATTGTAATCAATCATAACAACAACAAGCCTGAAATTCTTATCATGGATGAGCTGAATAACCTGTATCTGATTTCTTCAGAAGGGGAATTACAATGGAAAAAACCTATCGGAAACGCATTGAAGGGCGATATTTACATGATTGACTTCTATAACAACAAAAAATATCAATACCTGTTTGCCACCACCACTCACCTGCAATGTATTGACCGCCTGGGCCGAAATGTGGCCAATTATCCGATACGCATCGGAAATGAAGCTGTAACAGGGCTAGGTGTTTATCAACCTCCTAAAGGAAACCAAATCAAATATTTTATCGGTACCCAAAATCAATGTGTTTACGGTTATGACCTTTCGGCCAAACCCCTTAATGGCTGGAATGCAAAGAAAATGGACGATAATCTTGTCTTCCCTGTTTCATACCTCACAATGGGAAGTAAATTATTTTTTTATGGGCAGACAGCCACCGGCAGCTTGTTTATCTGGGATTTAAAAGGAAATCAGATAATGAAACCCACTGAAACACAGTCAGGCTTTATTAATCCTTTTTACAGCAATAACGGCATCGACAAGGATGATTCTTACCTTATCTCTCTTGATACTGCCGGAAATACATGGAAAATTTACCTGAACGGAAAAAAAGAAATGACAAAGCTTGCCAATTGGTCATCTGAAACATGGTTCCTGTATAACGATATAAATAATGACAAACGCAATGAGCTCATCTTCATCGACAAAACATCCCTTGTCTGTTACAATAATGATCTGAAAATCATGAATTCCGTTTCATTGGAATCATTTTCAACGCAAAAACCAGAGCTTGTTTTAACAAAAGAAAGCTATTTATTATCTTATTACAATGAATTCACCGGAAAACTCTATCTGACCGATCTTCAGGGAATACCTCAACGAAATTTCCCTGTTGATTGCAGTAAATATTACAATTTTTACGACCTGAACAAAGACGATGTCCCTGATCTGGTTGGAACTTCAGAAAATAAAGTTTTTGTTGCAAGATATTAGAAATCAAGATTATGGATTATCAAAACATCATAAACTGCATAGAGAAATGCTGGGAAGACCGTAGCCTTTTAAAAAACCCGGAAAATATACATGTTATTGAAGACGTAATTGATATGCTCGACAAAGGCAGGCTGCGTGTAGCCGAAAAGAAATATGGCAGATGGGAAGTAAATGAATGGATAAAAAAAGCCATTATACTATATTTTCCGATACATGAAAATAAAAGGATAGTAGCTGGCGATATAGAATATTTCGATAAGATACCATTGAAAAGAAACTTTGCCGAAACGGGTGTAAGAGCAGTACCTCAGGCCATTGCAAGGTACGGCAGTTTTTTGGGAAAGGGGGTTATCCTGATGCCATCTTATGTAAATATCGGTGCTTATGTTGACGAAAACACAATGGTTGATACGTGGGCGACTGTTGGCAGTTGTGCACAGATAGGTAAAAATGTCCACCTGAGCGGAGGTGTCGGCATCGGAGGGGTACTTGAACCAATTCAGGCTTCACCGGTAATTATTGAAGATAATTGTTTTATCGGATCCCGTGCAATTATTGTCGAAGGGGCAAGGGTGGAAGAAGGGGCAGTCATTGCTGCAAATGTGACCATTACCGCTTCCACAAAAATCATTGATGTTACAGGCAATAAACCCGCAATTTTAATAGGTGTTGTGCCTGCAAATTCTGTTGTTATTCCAGGCACCTATTCCAAAAAGTTTTCTGCCGGGACTTTTCAGGTCAGTTGTGCCTTGATTATTGGAAAAAGAAAACAATCTACTGATTTAAAAACATCTTTAAATGATGCCCTGAGAGATTTTGAAATAAGTGTTTAACTGCTTAATATTTCCTTTCCTGAATCAGATTTCCGTTTTCGTCCCACATATACCAATTACCTTTTTTCATCCCTTTTTCATAGTACATTTCGTACCGTTTAATGCCGTTTTCATCCCAGATAATCCACATTCCATCCTTGAGGTCATTCTTGTAATTGGCCTGAGCAGTTACATTCCTGTTTTTTCCATAAGTCAGCCAGGTTCCGTCTTTTTTCCCTTTGTTGTAATAGCGTTGTTCCTGAATCTCCCCGTTTTCATAATAGAGCACTGTAGCACCATGAGGATAGCCATCTTTTAGCATAATCTCTGTTTTTTTGGCTCCACTTTCATAATACTCGGTAAAAAGGCCGGTATAAGGCTTATTATCAATATAATATCGGCCATCACGATATTCAATTATCTGAGCATGGAGATAAACCGAAAAAATGGCCATCAGGCAAAGCAGGACTATTTTTTTCATGCTTTTTGGGGTTCAAAAATACGAAAGAATTGTTTTCGGAAATTATATGAGATATGTCTTATCTCGACTCCAGTTTAACTTTCAGATCGACAATTTCCTTATCTGATCCTACCATTATGCTGACAGTCTCATTTTTATAGGATATATAGGTCAGTTCAAGGGTGTATTCGCCCGGCTGAAGTTCCGGAATTGAAAAATTTCCATCCAGGTCTGTAGTTACGGTGTAATTGAGGCCATTTATCTTTATCTGCACTCCGGCAAGTGTTTCTCCTGAATTTTTATCAATGACCTGACCTTTTACTCTGACATTTTGGTTGTTTTTGTTTTTTTCATTGCCATCAGCATTTGCGGAAAAAACTACAACATTCGTTAAAAAGATAATTGCCAGAATAAAGTTGATTGTCTGTTTCATAATTTTGAATTTGATGCAAAAATATCTGTCTGTTTTAACGATATAATTACCTTAGATTTATAAAATTTTTATTGTTGTATTAATAAATTGTTAAGCACCGATCACTGCTGTCCAAAATAATTTACAAAAGTAAAAAAATGATAGTATAAACGCAAAAAGAAAGGGAGAAATGGAATTTTAAAAATCAAGCCTCAGGAATTAACCTGAAAACAAATTAAGTTGATAACCAGTAACCGTATTA
>JAAYUY010000076.1 GCA_012517435.1 Sphingobacteriales bacterium
GAAATTTGGTTGACTCCGGTTTTTCACCCAAAACATAAAGCAGACAGCGTCTATTTTAACCAGGCAGTGGGCAGGGAAATTCGAAATCTTGCCTGTCGGCAGACAGGTCCGAAATTCGCAATTCGCAATCCGAAATCCGCAATCTTACCTGTCGCCTACCTGACGGGAGGCAGCTCAAGGCAGAATAACTACCTGCTAAAACCAGTCAGCTCTTATTTCACCATCATCACATCCACCCTTCTGTTCAATGAACGTGCTTCATAAGAAGTGTTAGGAACGAGGGGTTTTTCTTCGCCATAGTAGTTCATGGTAATCCTTTCCGGTGCTATACCATTTTTAACAAGGTAATTGTAAACTTCCTTTGCTCTTTGCTGGGAAAGAAGAAGATTGGTTTCTTCTTCACCAACATCATCAGCATAGCCCGAAATTTCTATTTTGTTCGTTGCATCTTTGGCTAATGCAATAAATTTGAGTAACTCCGTCTTTGCCTCACGACTCAAAATATAGCTTCCTGTTTTAAAATACACGCTGTTGTATCCTCCACCGGAAACCACGGTAACCTTTTCCACCACTTTTTCAGTAGTTCCTTCTTTGGTTGAGGGGGTAGTTCCCGGCTGCTGAGGAAGGTTGGCCAAGTCATTTCTTAACTTGTCGATGTCTTCTTTCAGGCCTTCGATCATTTTCGACTGCTGATTGTTTACTCCGGCAATGGAATTGGTTGTAGCAATATTGGCATCCATCTTATTGCCTAAGGTATCCAGTTTGGCAGTCATAGCCAATTGGTTTTCCTTCAGCATTTTAATATCTTCATCATAGGATTTTCCTTTTCTTCCCTGTCCAAAGGTGTAAATCAGCATGATTTCGTGTGTGCCATGCGACCTGTCGTAGATAGAAGAATTAGAAACTTCGTATCCGTAGGCAATATCAATATTATTGAGCAGGGTAATGCCACCTGAAAGCAGAAAATAAGAATTGGCAAGGGAAAGGTTGATTTCCGTGTAGTCTCCTCCTCCGGCAGATTCCACCCATGTTCTGCCGCTGTTGCGATATCCCAGTCCAAGCCAGTATTGGTTTTTCCATTTGGTTACCACATTCAGGTCGAGCTGAGAGGGACTGTGGCGGGCATCCCGGTAAACCAATACCGGTTCAATAGCCCAGTTATCATTTTTCAGGTTAAACCGGTAAGATACAATGGCATTGAAATGACGGTAGAAGTCGAAAACATATTCATTATTTTCTGCCGTAAAATACCTGACTTTTGACTGAAGCAGGTAAGGCACTGAAAAGCCAACTTCGAGTTTCTTGAAATTGTAGCGAAACCCGAAACCTGCATCGAACCTCATGCCTTCAAATGACTGAAGTGTAAGAAGGTTGTCATTATAGTCTTTTACCTGTGCATTGCTCATCAGAAACTGATTTTCAGTCAATACGCCATTCAACGCAAAGGTCAGTTGGTGGTTTTCAGCCAGTTTGACCATATAGGCATAATTCAGGTTCATACTCATCCGGTCGAGCAGGCCGGTACGGTCGCTGATGACAAAACCGCCAATGCCCATATTGTTTTTCAGTAAGCCATGAACGCCAAAGATACGCGTCTTCGGGGCACCATTGATACCTACCCATTGATTGCGTGAGTCGAGGAAAGCCGACCATGTCCCATAATCGCCCGTATTGGCCGGATTGATTAAAATCCTGTTCAGATGATACAGATCATACACGGGAAGTTGCTGTGCCGACAGAGAAAGTGAAAAAAGCATGGCAACGATCCATAAGTTTATTATCCTGTTCTTTTTCATTGTTTTGTTCATTTAGCGGTTAACGTAAAATGGTTAAATATCCTGAATACACTTTATCGCTGTTATCAAACCTGATAAAGTAATAATAAGTGCCTTCAGGGACAGGATTTCCTTTGTACATGCCATCCCAGTTGTCGGCATAGGCTTTCTGACGATAGACTTCCACTCCCCAGCGGTCGTAAATTACCACTTCATTATCGGAGTAGTATTTCAGTCCGATATCCCAGATATCATTTGCTCCGTCACCGTTTGGTGTCAGCATGTTGACCAGATCAAGCGTATAATCAAGATTTACGGTAACTTTCAGTGACTTTGTGTTTTTACATCCTTTAAGGTCTTCCCCGGTTACGGTATAGGTAATGGTTTGTAACGGAAGTGAAACAGGATCGGATTTAAAGGCATTGTCGAGATAATCGGGTGGCGACCACGAATAGGTATTTGCTCCCCACGCCAGTAAAGGTACGGGTTTTCCAAGGCTGACCGCAGTATCTTCAGGAGATACCATGATAACAGGCAGTTCGTTTACAGTAACCATGATGCTGTCTTTGTTCACACAGCCATGATTGTCAAATACCAGTGCCCTGTATTTCCCGCTGTTTTTGGCAGTAATGGTAAATGTGTTTTCCCCTGTGGACCATAATATGGTATTGATGGCCGGTGAAACGGTCAGGACAACACTGTCGTTCCGGCAAAACTCTGTCGGGCCTCCTGCTGTGATGGTAACACTTGGCAATGCCCAGACATTCACGGCCTTCACAAAGGTGTCGCTGCAGGCAAAAATATTGGCCACAATCAGGCTTACCTGATAGGTGCCCGGTGACTGATACAGGTGTTTGGGGTTCTGGTTAATTTCCCCATGATTATCATCAAAATCCCAGTAATAATCTTTTATCGGGGCTCCGTTAGGTTGTGAGAGATTTTCAAAACTAACCGTGTTCCCGAGGCAGACGTCCTGGGCATTAAATCCGGCCGAAGGTGTTGGATGTATGGTTATATTCTTGGATATCATATCATTACATCCGTATGCAGAGCTTCCTGAAAGCTCAATGGTATAGGTTCCGGCATCGTTGTAAACATGAACAGGGTTGGCAGCAGTAGAAGTGTTGCCATCTCCGAATTTCCACAAATATGTTTTTGCGTATGAAAAACTGTTGTCGATGTTAATATCGTATCCAACGCAGGTATTTGAAAAGGTGAAGTTAAGCGTAGGCCGTGGGGCTATCACCACCAGTTTGACCGTATCTTTTACACATCCCTTATCCGATTCCGATTTAACCTGAACCAGATAATTTCCCGGAGCAATAAAGCTGAGTCTGTTGTCAGGGCTGGTGGTTGTCTGCTCATAGAGCGGATCTCCGTCAAAGTTCCAGTAATACTTGCTGATGCTTCCGCCTGCAACTGAGGAAGTAACAGTAAATTCGGTGGTATCATGGAAACAGGTTTTATCGAAATTAAAGTCAACAACCGGCAACGGATTTACCTTAACAGTCTTTAAAACAGTTGAAATACAGCCACTATCTGTTATCACCATGAGGCCAACAGTATAGGAACCGGGAGTATTGAACAAACGGGACACATCGGTACCGGAAGAATCATCATAGATCAGGTCATTGTTAAAGTCCCATTTGTATTTGACAATGCTGCCGCCCGAAATGGTTGAAGTGCTTTTAAAGGTGTTGGCTTCGCCCAAACAGGCATCCGTGGCAGTAAAACTAGCTACTGCCAGCGGATTGACTGTAATGGTTTTATAAGCGGTTGTAACAACGTTTAAACTACTCCGGATACGGATACCTACCGGATAACTGCCTGCAGAGGCAAACAGTTTGGTAACAACCGGTCCGGTGGCATCCGAAAAATTTCCGTCTGCATTAAAGTCCCATTCATACAGAACGATAGTTCCGGAGGTAACCGTTGAAGTACTTGTAAATTTAACAGCACTGCCATCGCATGCACTGGTATAGATAAAACTGGCTACATCACCAAAACTTTTGGTCATCATCAGGGCTGCTGCCAGTACCAGACTCAGGGTTTTCATTGCTTTTTTCATCGCTTTACTTTTTAAAAGTTTTACCATTCTCATTTTTTACCTCCTGAATATTTTATGTCTCAGCACACCGTCTTTGGTCGTTATTTCAACCATGTAGAGGCCTTTCGCATAATTCATGAGGTCGATGCGGTGGCGATACTGTTTATCAAATACATCTCCTTTATATTCGTCCATGACTGCCCCTTCGGAGTTAAGAACCCTGATATAGAGTTCTCCAATGTCCTGATTGGCTGTCATTTCCAGATTGACGTAATCGTCAGCAGGATTGGGATAAATGACTACACCGATATACTGTCCTGAATTTTCATCACCAATGGATGTCGGATAAATATTGAGCTGTTTGGTGATTGTATCGCTTGTACAGCTATTGATAGCAATCAGTGTTACAGTGTATTTACCAGCTGCTTTATAGATATGTACCGGAGAATTGGCGGTGGAAGTTGATGCATCTCCAAAGTTCCATTGATAAGATGTGGCATTCTTTGACTTATTGACAAATGATGCTGAATGGCTGTTGATGTACACATCAAAATCAGCTTCAGGAGGCAAGGTGTTGGAGCTGATGGTAATCAGCTTGCTCTGCAGGCAGAGTTTGCTGTCTTTTACCCAAATTTCATAGGTTCCGGATTTAAGATTGCTGAAAGTACCTGATGCCTGATAGTTGACACCATCTTTCGAATAGGTGTAAGGTGCGGTACCACCTGCGCCACTTACCGTCAATGCACCGGTACCGTCATTCGGACAGTTTTCATTGGTGATGTTATCCACTTTAATGCTTAGTGGTGCGGAAGGTTCGCTGATGGTAACCTGCTGATCGGTCTGACAACCATTCTGGTCGATTACCGTAACCGTGTAAACTCCTTTCACCAGATTGATAAAGTTGGAATCGCTGCGGTAATGTACTTTATCCAGCGTGAATTTATACGGTTTGACACCACCTGAGGCATGGACTGTAAGTTTTCCACTGAAGTCGCCATAGCAGGCCACATCTGTCTTGTCGATGCTCTTGATGGTCAGTGCCTGTGCAGGCTCTGTGATGGTAAAGCTGACTGAATCAAGGCACAGGTTGGCATCTCTGATGTAGGCTTTGTAATTGCCTGCAGGGAGATTGTTGAAGTAACCACTGGCCTGGAAGGTAGTTCCGTTCAGGCTATACTGGTACAGTCCGGTTCCGCCTGTTCCTGTCAAAGATACACTTCCTGTTGAGCTACCCTTACAACTGACATTTGTTTTGGAAGCAACGGTTACATCGAGTGCAGCAATAGGCTCTGTAATGGTAACACCCTGGGATTCACTGCAGTTGTTGCCATCTTTGACGGAAACAATATAGTATCCTGCTTTCAGTCCGTTGAAGACATTGCCGGCCTGATAGGTCTTTCCGCCATCAGCAGAATACTGATAAGTACCGGTACCTCCTGTTGCTGTCAATGTAATGCTTCCGGTCATATCTCCCTTACATTTAACATTGACTTTCGATACGGTAATGACAATCGGGTCAGGCTCTGTAATGACAAAACTGCCGGTATCCATGCATCCTCTCTGGTCTTTTGCAAAGACACTGTATGACCCTTTGCCCAGCTTGACAAAATTACTGTCGTTCTGGTAAGTGGTTCCGTTCATTGAGAAGGAATAAGGACTGGTGCCTTTGTGTGCATGAACGGTGATTTTACCGTCATTAAGCCCGGCACAGGTAATGTTGTAGGCATCAATGTTAATATCAGGTTTCGGATAAATGGTTACCGGAATGGTAAGGCTGTCGGAACAACCATGATTGCTGGTGGCTACCAGTTTGACCTGATAGGTTCCGGCTGAAGCATACATTTTTGTTGCATGCATGGAAGTAGTGGTCGATCCGTCTCCGAAATACCATTTGTAAGTCAATACACCTGTATTGATGGAAGATGTATTGGTAAAGCTTGCCTGATTGCCATAACAAACATTGGCGGTTGTGAACGATACTGAAGGAGCATCGTAAACCGTTACTGATTTGGTAACGCTATCGGAACAGCCTTTATCAGAAACAGTAACCAGTTTTACCGTATAAGTGCCCGGAGCTGAATAGAGTTTGGTTGGATTAATGACAGTTGAACTTGAGCCATCGCCAAAATACCAGGTATGTGACATGGTACCGCTGCTGATGGTAGAGTTGTTGACAAAGCTGGCACTGTGTTTATCGCAGACATTGGCCGTACTAAAGGAAACTTTCGGCATGGCATATACAGTGATGGTTTTGGTTGAGCTGTCTTTACATCCGTAATTGGAAGTGGCTACCAGTTTTACATTGTAGCTATTGGCAACAGAATAGGTATGGTTCGGGCTCATAACAGTGGAAGTAGCGCCATCGCCAAAGTTCCATGCAAACGACATTGATCCGGAAGTAATGGTTGAATTATTATAGAAGCTGGCAGAACTGCCTTCGCAAATATTGTTAAAGGTAAAGGATACCACAGGCATCGGGTAAACGGTTACCTGACTTGAGATGGTGGATACACAACCTTTATCGGAAGTAACTGTCAGTGTAACAGTGTAAGTTCCGGCAGCTGCATAAAGGTGGGCAGGACTGGTTTGCGTGGAGGTGGTGTTGTCTCCGAAATTCCACAAATAACTCATGGTACCACTGCTGATGGTACTGCTGTTGGTAAAGCTGGTGCTGGTACCGTAACACACATTGCTGGCACTGAATCCGGCAACCGGCAACGGATAAACAGTTACCTGCTTGCTTAAAGTATCAATACAACCTTTGTCAGTGGTTGCCTGCAACACAACTGTAAAGGTACCACTGGCAGAATAGGTATGATAAGGACTTACATTATTGCTGCTGTTACCATCTCCAAATGTCCAGTAATAACTGTTGCTGCCACCCGATACGGATGAGGTGTTTTTGAATTCAATGGCCGTTCCCTGACAATCATTATTGGCGGTAAAGCTGACTGTCGGCATTGGATAAACGGTTACACTTGAATTATAAGTGGAAACACATCCTTTATCACTGGTAGCTTTCAGGCTTACGGAGTAAGTACCTGCCGAAGCATAGAGATAGCTCGGACTGGTGGAAGTTGAGGTATTGCCATCTCCAAATGTCCAGTAATAGCTCATCGTGCCGGAGCTGATTGTACTCGTATTGTTAAATGAAACATACTGTCCGTCACAGACATTATTGGCACTAAAGCCTGCAACCGGCACCGGATTGACATTCACAGTCTTGACCACACTTGCCACACAACCCTTATCGCTGGTGATGACCAGTTCAACGCTGTATGTTCCACTGGAGGCATAAGTATAGTTCGGGCTGACGTTGTTGGAAGTATTTCCATCTCCAAATTTCCAGAGATAACTCATTGATCCTGAAGAAATAGTTGAATTATTGGAGAAGCTTACAGCATTGCCGTTACATACATCATTGGCAGTAAATGAAGCAACCGGCATCGGATTCACAGTAACTGTCTGAGTTATACTGTCTTTGCAGCCGTTTGATGTACTGACCACCAGTTTGACGGTATATGTACCGGCTGATGCATATTTATATTTAAAGCTTGTTGCTGTGCTTGTGTTTCCATCACCCAGATACCACATATAATCCATGGTTCCTGAACTGATAGTGCTTGTATTGGTAAATACTGTTGAGTCACCTGAACAAACCGTTGTAGCGCTGAAGCCTGCATGTGGTGCAGGATAAACCACCACCTGTTTAATCAGACTGTCTTTACAGCCATTGTTGGTGGTTGCTATCAGTTTTACGTCAAATGTTCCTGAACCAGTATAGGTATGTGTCGGGCTGGTGTTGGCTGAAGTTGATCCATCACCAAAGTTCCAGCTATAGCTATTGGTACCGCTACTTACACCTGAATTATTGGTGAAGGAGACCTGATTACCTTCGCACACATTGGCAGCAGTGAAGCTGACCACCGGCATCGGATAGACTGTTACTGTCTTGCTGATGCTGTCTTTGCAGCCATTACCTGAGGTAACTACCAGTTTTACCGTATAAGTGCCTGCAGATGCATAGGTGTAAACCGGATCGGATGAGGTGCTGCTGTTGCCGTCTCCGAATGTCCAGACATAACTCATCGTGCCGCTGCTGATCGTGCTCGTGTTGGTGAAGCTGGTGGCTGTGCCTTTACAGACATCGCTGGCATTGAAGCCTGCCACAGGCTGCGGATACACTTCTACGGTCTTCACCAGACTGTCCACACATCCATTATTGGTAGTGGCTATCAGTTTTACACTGTATGTGCCACTGGCTGAATAGGTATAATTAGGACTGGTATTATTCGAGGTGTTGCCATCTCCGAAATTCCACAGATAGCTGTTACTACCGCTGCTTACACTTGAGCTATTGACAAAGTTCACAGCCTTGCCGTTGCAGACATTGGCGGCTGTGAAGCTGACCACCGGCATCGGATAGACCGTTACTGTCTTGCTGATGCTGTCTTTGCAGCCATTAGCTGAGGTAACTACCAGTTTTACCGTATAGGTGCCTGCAGATGCATAGGTGTAAACCGGATCGGATGAGGTACTGCTGTTGCCGTCTCCGAATGTCCAGACATAACTCATCGTGCCGCTGCTGATCGTGCTGGTATTGGTGAAGCTGGTGGCTGTGCCTTTACAGACATTGCCGGCATTGAAGCCTGCCACCGGCTGCGGATACACTTCTACGGTTTTCACCAGACTATCCACACATCCATTGTTGGTAGTGGCTATCAGTTTTACACTGTATGTGCCACTGGCTGAATAGGTATAATTAGGACTGGTATTATTCGAGGTATTGCCATCTCCGAAGTTCCACAGATAGCTGTTACTACCGCTGCTTACACTTGAGCTATTGACAAAGTTCACTGCCGTGCCGTTGCAGACATTGGCGGCTGTGAAGCTGACTACCGGCATCGGATAGACTGTTACCGTCTTGCTGATGCTGTCTTTGCAGCCATTATCTGAGGTAACTACCAGTTTTACCGTATAGCTGCCTGCAGATGCATAGGTGTAAACCGGATCGGATGAGGTGCTGCTGTTGCCGTCTCCGAATGTCCAGACATAACTCATTGTGCCGCTGCTGATCGTGCTGGTATTGGTAAAGCTGGTGGCTGTGCCTTTACAGACATTGCCGGCATTGAAGCCTGCCACCGGCACCGGATAGGCGGTTATTGTCGAAATGGCTGTATCTTTACAACCCTTGTCCGAAGTGGATATCAGGGTAACAGTATAAGTATTTGCAGTAGTATAGGTATGTAACGGATTGACCGAAGTTGATGAGGTATAATCTCCGAAGTCCCAGACATGGGTTAAGGTGCCGGAACTTACAGTTGAAGTATTGCTGAAGCTAATGGATTTTCCGGTACAGTTGTCGGTAGCACTGAAGGCAGATACTGGTTTTGGATAAATACTGATTGATTTGACCGTTGAATCCTTACATCCGAAGTTGCTTGTGGCTACAAGGGTAACATTGTAGCTGCCATCAGCATTGTAATAATGACTGGGTGATGCAGTCGTGCTGCTGCTTCCGTCTCCGAAATTCCAATTACTGGTAAACGTTCCGCTGGTGATATAGGTAATATTGTTAAAGCTTGCATTCTGGCCATAGCAAACGTCATTGAGGGTGAAGTTAACAATCGGATTCGGATATATGGTCACGTTATAGGTGAATACATCTGTACAGTTATTGTCAGTTATCACTGTTAAGGTTACCACATAAGTACCTGAAGACTGATAGAGATGTTTCGGGTGCTGAACTGTTGAAGAATCACCATCGCCAAAGCTCCAGATATAACTCATGGTTCCTGAAGAAAGGGTCGAAGTATTGGTAAACACAGTAGAATCGCCAAAGCAATTGTTATTGACAGTGAAGGAAGCTACCGGCAGCGGTGTAACCTTAACAACAGAAACTGCTGTGTCGCGGCAACTGTAATTGGAAGTAACTATTAACTGAACGGTATAATTACCTGCCGAATTATAAAGATGAACCGGGTTCTTAACTATAACTGCCCCACTGCCATCTCCCATGTTCCACAGATAAGAGGTAATGCTGCCACTGCTTACACTTGAAGAATTGTAGAAGTTAATGGCCTGATTGACACATCCTGCATCATGCGTAAATACAGCATCAGGTTTCGGATATACTGTCAATGTTTTGACAACTGTATCCTTACACCCTTTATCGGTTGTTTCAACCAGCATAACATTGTAATTGCCTGATACAGCGTATTTATGCTTCGGATGCTGGTCAGTTGAGTTATAGGTATCAGCAAAGTCCCAGTAATGAGTAGCAATGCTTCCTCCTGAAATGGTGCTGAGGTTGGTAAAGGCAAGGGTATCATCCAGACAGGCATTGGCTACACTGAAGTCAACACTGCTCTGCGGATGGACGGTAATCTGTTTTGTCAGTGAATCTGTACATCCATTGTTGGTGGTCGTAATCAGTTTAACATCATAAGTTCCTGCAGAAGCATAAACTTTACCTGTTGGATTTTGCAGGGTTGAGCTGCTACCATCTCCAAATGTCCATGCAAATCCGGTAACTGATCCTGATGAAACAGTCGAACCGTCTGTGAAATCAAAGCTGTTGCCTTTCAGACATTGCTTGTCGTTGTTGATGCTGAAGCTGACTGTTGTTTGCGGATCTACCGTAACTGAGCTGCTGGCAGAATCCAAACAGCCATTATTGGTGGTAACAATCAGTTTTACAGTGTAAGTGCCGGCTGAAGTATATACCTTGGTCGGATGCTGGGTGGTGGCATTGCTGCCATCTCCAAATGTCCAGTTCCAGTTGGTAATGCTACCGGAACTAACCGTTGAAATATCTGTAAAGCTGAAGCTATTGCCGCTCAGACATTGTTTATCGTCATTGATATTAAATCCGGCTGTTGATTGCGGATAAACAACAACATTCTTAATAACTGAATCAATACAACCTTTATCGGTAGTAACCATCAGTTTGACTGAATAGGTTCCGGCTGCAGAATAGCTATGTGTCGGGTTTTGAGATGATGATACATTTCCGTCTCCGAAACTCCATGACCATCCGGTTATACTTCCCGAACTGACTGTAGAATTATCTGTAAAGCTAAAGCTGTTGCCACTCAGGCATTGCTTGTCGTCATTAATGCTGAAGTCGGCAGCAGATTGCGGATAAACGGTAACGGATTTACTGACAGAATCCTGACATCCGTTGTCTGTTGTTACAATCAGTTTCACCGTATATGTTCCGGCAGAAGTATAGGAATGGGTTGGATTCTGAGTTGTTGAGGTTCCTCCGTCTCCGAAGTTCCAGTTCCAGGCAGAAATGCTACCTGAACTGACCGTTGAAAGATCAGCAAAGCTAAAGCTATTGCCACTCAGACACTGTTTATCGTTGTTGATACTGTAATCAGCCACAGATTGCGGGAATACAATCACTTGTTTGACTATGGTATCTTTACATCCGTTGTCAGTCGTTACAATCAGGGTAACGTCAAAGGTGTCAGGTACGGAATAGGTCTTTCCTGAAGGATTTTGTGCAGTTGATGTGGTTCCGTCACCAAAATTCCAATCGTATGATACAATAGAACCTGAACTGACTGTACTGGTATTTGTAAAGCTGAAGCTGTGACCACTGTAACATTGTTTGTCATCGTTAATGGTGAAGTCAGCCATTGGTTTGGGATAAACAGTAACTGTTTTTACAACGGTATCTTTACCACCAGTATTAGTGGTTACAATAAGCTGAACATCATAGGTTCCTGATGCAGAATATTGATGGGTCGGATGCTGAAGGGTTGATGTAGTTCCATCGTCAAAGTCCCAGTGATGTGAAACAAATGTTTGTCCCGGAGGTGCATAACTGGTATTGGTAAAGGTGGTTGTAAAGCCGTAACATTCGTTGGTATAGTTAAAGTTTGCACCCGGCTTCGGATAAATAATCAACTGATTGACCTGAGTATCTTTACAACCGTAGTCAGAGACAACAATCTGAGATACATAGAAGGTATCATAGGTCAGGTATTTATGTTTTGGATTTTGCAGGGTGCTGTTTGTTCCATCATCAAAATCATAATAGAACCCGACAATTGATCCACTTGTGATAGTTGAGGAGTCGGAGAACTGAACAGTATCGTCAATACTTGAATTCGGGGCATAGAAATCGGCTACCGGTTTCGGATAAACGGTAATGTTATTGGTTGTAGAGTCTTGACAACCATTGTTGGTTGTAACTATCAGTTTTATGGTGTAATTGCCCGGGTTGCTGTAAATGTGGCTTCCATTAGTGGATGAACTGGTGTTGCCATCTCCGAAATTCCAGAGGCTGGCGGTTATTGAACCACTTGAAACCGTACTGGTGTTGAATGTAGTTGCAGGATTTTCACGACAGGTATTTCCTGTAGTAAAAGATGCCACCGGCTGTACATCTACGGTAACTTGTTTGGTAATGCTGTCTTTACAGCCATTGTTCGTGGTAACTACCAGTTTTACATTATATGTTCCGGCTGTACTGTATGTCTTGGCAGGAGGATTCTGACTGGTGGAAGTCGTTCCGTCTCCAAAGGTCCAGTAATAGCTCGTAATCGTGCCTGATGACACTGATGAATTATCAGTATAGGTAAAGCTGTTGCCACTCAGACATTGCTTATTGTCATCTATGGTAAAGTCAGCTACAGGCTGAGGATCGACTGTTACCTGTTTCGTGATGCTGTCTTTACAGCCATTGTTCGTGGTTGCCACGAGCTTGACATTGTATGTGCCGGCTAAGCTGTAGCTGATTCCTGACGGATTCTGGCTGGTCGAAGTGTTCCCATTGCCAAAGGTCCAGCTCCAGCCACTGACACTGCCGCTTGATACGGTGCTGCCATCGGTAAAGCTGAAACTGTTTCCGCTCAGACATTGCTTGTCGTCAGCTATGCTGAAGTCGGCTACCGGCTGCGGATCGACTGTTACCTGTTTCGTGATGCTGTCTTTACAGCCGTTGTTCGTGGTAACTACCAATTTGACATTATATGTTCCGGCTGTGCTGTATGTCTTGGCAGGTGGATTCTGACTGGTGGAAGTCGTTCCGTCTCCAAAAGTCCAGTAATAGCTCGTAATGGTACCTGATGTTACTGAAGAGTTATCTGTATAGGTAAAGCTGTTGCCACTCAGACATTGTTTATTGTCATCTATGGTAAAGTCAGCTACAGGCTGCGGATCGACTGTTACCTGTTTCGTGATGCTGTCTTTACAGCCATTGTTCGTGGTTGCCACCAGTTTTACATTATAAGTACCGGCTAAGCTGTAGGTGATTCCTGACGGATTCTGGCTGGTCGAAGTGTTCCCATTGCCAAAGGTCCAGCTCCAGCCACTGACACTGCCACTCGATACGGTGCTGCCATCGGTAAAGCTGAAGCTGTTTCCGCTCAGACACTGCTTGTCGTCAGCTATGCTGAAGTCGGCTACCGGCTGCGGATCGACTGTTACCTGTTTCGTGATGCTGTCTTTACAGCCGTTGTTCGTGGTAACTACCAGTTTTACATTATATGTTCCGGCTGTACTGTATGTCTTGGCAGGAGGATTCTGACTGGTGGAAGTCGTTCCGTCTCCAAATGTCCAGTAATAGCTCGTAATCGTGCCTGATGACACTGATGAATTATCAGTATAGGTAAAGCTGTTGCCACTCAGACATTGTTTATTGTCATCTATGGTAAAGTCTGCTACCGGCTGCGGATCGACTGTTACCTGTTTCGTAATGCTGTCTTTACAGCCGTTGTTGGTCGTTGCTACCAACTTGACATTGTAAGTACCAGCTACACTATAGGTGATTCCTGACGGATTCTGGCTGGTCGATGTGTTCCCGTTGCCAAATGTCCAGCTCCAGCCACTGACACTGCCACTCGACACGGTGCTGCCATCGGTAAAGCTGAAACTGTTACCGCTCAGACATTGCTTGTCGTCAGCTATGCTGAAGTCGGCTACCGGCTGCGGATCGACTGTTACCTGTTTCGTGATGCTGTCTTTACAGCCATTGTTGGTCGTTGCCACCAGCTTGACATTGTATGTGCCGGCTGCACTATAGGTGATTCCTGATGGATTCTGGCTGGTCGAAGTATTCCCATTGCCAAAGGTCCAGCTCCAGCCACTGACACTGCCGCTCGATACGGTGCTGCCATCGGTAAAGCTGTAACTGTTACCGCTCAGACACTGCTTGTCGTCAGCTATGCTGAAGTCGGCTACCGGCTGCGGATCGACTGTTACCTGTTTCGTAATACTGTCTTTACAACCGTTGTTCGTGGTAACTACCAGTTTTACATCATAAGTACCGGCTAAGCTGTAGCTGATTCCTGATGGATTCTGGCTGGTCGAAGTGTTCCCATTGCCAAAAGTCCAGCTCCAGCTTGCAATGCTGCCACTCGACACGGTGCTGCCATCGGTAAAGCTGAAGCTGTTCCCGCTCAGACACTGCTTGTCATCAGCTATGCTAAAGCCGGCCACCGGATTCGGATTGGGAGCTATCGTAGCTGTTGCCGTATCATTGCTGGCATCCGGGTCATTTTGCCCGTTTGGCTTATAGCTGACAGCTACAATATTTTCATTTGATGTAAAGTTATGAATACCAATACTGAATGTAATACTACTATCGGTCGGTAAGGAGCCTGTCCAGTAATAAGTAGTCTTGGGCACACCGTTGACGCTCCACCTGATGCTATCCTTGGTCAGGTAATTGGCTCCGTTGTTTTTCAGGGTAACATATACAGCATAATTGCCCGGACAACCCGGAGTGGCAGTAACAGAGACCAGTTGTGCATCATTTTCACGGCCTTCATCGGCTCCGATATATGGAGCAGAGGTGCTTCTGGTGGCTCCGTCAATATCCGTTGTAACAAAAGAAGTTACCGGGGTACCAGCCTTCATGGTATCTGTTTTTACATGAAGATCGGTATTGCTGACAAAATACGGATTTTTGCTGATTGAATTCTGATCAAGGCCGGAGGCTGAATTCCATGTGGCCAGACTTGAATAGTTTGTGGAATTATAATATACCAGGTCGCTGCCTGTCGTACGAAGGTTATTGTAGTCAAACTGTGTTATGGTAGCTACAGAAGACATCGGGATATAAACTGCATATCCTCCTCCGCTGTTGTTGAAAATATTGTTTTTGAAATAAAGACCTGAAGTGGTGGCATACAGGTATAATGCGGAGCTGTTGTTGGCTCCGGTGGTAATGTTTACTGAATTGTAGTAATAATCTGTATAATGCGAATTGTAGGAATAAATCCCATAATGAGTATATGAAGTACTGCTATTAGTGATTGAAACAAAGTTGTTGGCTACAAGGTTACGGTTGGCTGCGGTATTGTTGTCTCCGTTAAAGTAATAGAGATAAATTCCATAAGCAGTGTTAAGTCCCTGAAGCTGAATTTTATTGTTCTGTATCTGGGTCTTGGTGGTTCCGTTGACATAATAAACACTGGAGAAATAAATACCGTATTTGAAATTGGATGAATTGATATCAATGATATTGTTGTTGAACTTATTCCCGTAATAGCAGTTGATAGCATATATACCATAAGAAGCTACATTGATGGAATTGTAACTTACATCAGAAGTATAGGCTATCTGATTGATATTAATACCGTAAAAACCTACAACTGGTGAAGATATGGTATTATTGGTGATGGAAATACCTCTTTGCTGATTGACATTAATACCCTGATAGGTAAAGTTTTTAATGGTATTGTAATCAATCTTGTTCCCATAAACGACCGGATAACTATATCCATTCATCACCACACCGTTATAGCCATTTTCAATGGTATTGTATTGAACCTCATCATATTGGCAATAGTTTCCTGAACCGGTTCCGACAAAAGAAACCACATCAGAATTGTTTCCATTCACGCTGGTCGAACTGCTAATAATATGGTTATATTTTATTTTGACATAATTGGCTGAGTTGGTGGCGTAAATAACCCTGTTATACGTATTGGAAGTATTGCGGATGGTCAGGTACTGGAAGGTAATGTAATCGGTACCATTGAGGCTGATTACATAGTTGGTGGATGAAGTAGAGTTGCCGTATGTCAATATAACCTTTGAAGTATCATTATCTTCCGACTTGAAAGTAATGGTATTGACAGCTGAAGCACCCGGAATCTGTCCGAGTTCAAACTGCTCGTTATAAGTTCCGGCTCTGACATTAAAGGTTACCGGCCCGCGCACACCGCAGTTATTAAGGAAAAATGCAGCATCGGAGAAGGTGGCAAAATTGGGGGAAGTACCACCAATGGTATAATTACCGGACAATGCGGCACAAATGTAGCCTGTGGCTGTATCATTGGCGGGTTTGTTGTCTGTCGTGGCATTTGGTTCACTGGTGTTGGCCACAATGGTATAGAGAATACCATCTGAAACACTCACATTTCCAAGACTTTGCGTTGCGGTTTGTCCGCTTGTCAGTGAGCCGCCCCATGCTTGCTGGCTCTGAGCCGTACCATTGACTTTCCAATTGACTTTTGCACTGGTCAAGGTATTCAGACCATAGTTTTTAATGGTTGCTGAAATGCTCTTGGTACCAGGGGCATATGGCGGTGTAGGACCTGTAATGGCATACACGCCTGCATCATTGTTGACAGGCACTGTACCTGAAATATTAATATCATCAAAGATAACTGCTTCATTACCTAACTGATAACGTGATTTATAGGAAAATTTAAGTTGCGTGGTACCTGATACCGATTGCCCTGCATTCCGTAATACATCACTGATACTTGCAGAAGCATTTTTCCATGTCATATCGCCAGCACGATTGGCACTGATATCATATAATAAAACCCATGGTGTAGAAGGATCATTATTTCCTCTTACCCAAACTCCATCTTCAGCAGAATATTGGCGATACATCTGATACATGTACCAGAAAGAAATATCCAGGTCAGTAGCTCCAACATAGTTGCTGAGATTCAGGGTAAGAATCAGATTACCAACTGCCCAGCTATTGAAAACAGCATTATCGATCAATGCAGCATAAGCGCCTCCGGTCGTGTGATTATAAACCGAACCTGCATTCATTTGCAGACGCGACTGATCAGTGGGTGCAGGAACTGATTCAAACTGCCATTCTTCCAATCCACTTCCATTGAGCGGCCTTGTTGAAGCGGTGTAGGTATATGGTGTTGTGGCGGTTTCAAAATCTTCACTATACGGCAAGGTAAGCGGCAACATATTGACCATTCGGCTTCCTGTCGGATTTTGATCTGTTGTCGGATACAAAGAACCATTGACAGAAATACTGTTTGCTTTTATTTTGGCATCTACTGTATTAAACCAGACTGCATTCGAAGTAATGTCATAGGTGATCCAGAGATATGTTGTTGAATTGCCCGGTAAATCATAATTAATAGAATTCCATTTCACTGAGCCTCCGGAAAGTACTTTTCCCGTACCAACAGGAACGGCTGTTGAGAAGGTTGGCGTTGTGGTCCGGAACAACCTGACCGTGTCAATATCGCTGTTTGAAGTATTGACGGCAGTAACCTCCAGTGAATCAAGATAGAGGTTGCTGGTGGTTCCATTTACAACAAAGTCAAGCCTTAATACAGGATAATAGTTGGAATCCCTGTAAACATCATCTGTCGAGGGCTGAACATATTCAATACGGCTGAGCACCTTATCATTGGTTATTTTTCTGAAGCCTGCAGGAGCAGTAACGGTATTTATTCTGGCCGTATCATCAACGATAACCGTATCACATTCAGCATCAATGGTGTCGCCTATATTGGCTCCGCTCTTTACGTCATAAGCAAGCCAGAAATAGTTGGTACCTGCCTGGAGTTCCTGTGTTCCGGTAATGATAAACCGGCCATTGGGTGCACTGACCGTACTGCCAAACTGATTGGCAATGCTGAAATTATTACTGGTTCCTGTATAGTACAATCTTGCATTTTGAATGTTGGTGGTGGGTGAATTGGTTCCGTTGGTGGTGAAAGAGAATTTGCTGGCAGAAATAGCACTATCCTCTCCGCTTGTAACAACCTGAATACCAAGAATCTGGTTGTAGGAAGAACCCGGAGTCACATTGCTGGTAACACTTTGCGTGGTCGTGGAAGACACATATTTCATGGCCGGCCTGATTTCATCGGCACCAATAGTAGGTGTGGAAGTACTGCGGCTGTGTCCGTCAATATCTGTATTGACATAAGTAACCGGGGTTCCTGCATTGAGCTGGGTGTTCCATGTATGCAGGTCATTTGCACTCCAGAACGATGGATTGTAGTTTTTGGAATTGGCTTCGAATGGTGTTACTGCTGTCTGCCAGTTGGCAAAACTGGTATAGGATGAACCATTCAGATAGCCAATATAGGTTCCGGTAGCATATATGTTATTGTAATCAGAAGCCTGAGGAACATAGCTGGAAGCAATATATACAGCATAACCTCCGCCTGTATTGGAAGCTATATTGTTGTAGAAATAATTGTAAGTGTTTGTTGATGAGTGATTAAAATACAAGGCGGCAGAAGAGGTGGAACCATTGCGGATGCTGATGCTGTTGTGAATAAAATCTGTATTGTTACAGCTGGTGTACTGCACTCCGTAACAGGTTCCCGTACCGTTGTACAGCGAAACAAAGTTATTGGCAATCAACCATCTGTATTCTACACTTGAACCATTACCCTGTAAACTGTTCATGTATATACCTACAGAAGTTGAAGAAGAGGTTGTTCCCTTTAATATCACCTTGTTCCTCAACACGGTGGGTTTAACCATATTATCATTGTAGTAACAGCTTGTCAGATAGATACCTACCTGAACATAGGTGCTGTTGATGGTAATCTGGTTATCGTTTACCCTCGGGCCATAGTAACAGGAGGTGAAGTAAATACCGTACTTGGTATTTGAACTTCCATCGAGTAACACAGTGTTTCCGATGGCTTCTGTCTGGTAATAACACTGGGTGATATAAATACCATAGTTTATATATGTATTGTTGGTTCTGACCGTATTGTAATCGGCTTTGGCAGCTTTCTGGTTGTAAATAAACACACCATAGTAGTAGAAACTATCAACAAGGTTGTAATTGAATACATTGCCTTCGGAATAGCTCGGGGAATAGCCACCCCACCTGAAGCCATAAGAACCGTATTTCACCACATTATAGGTAAATGTATTAAAGGTGCAATGTGTGCTTTGTGATGTATAATAAGAATAGACAACTGCATTGGCATCACTTGTATTGGTGGAATAATAACCAATAAAGATATTGGAGGTGAAGGTATTGTAGTTGGCCTGGTTGGTCAGGTCAACGACTCTTGAATAGGTAGTACCAAGGGCTTTGATGGTCATTTTCCGGATGATGATATAATCAGCTCCGTCAAGCTTAATGGTATAATTGGCAGTGCTTAAAGTAGCGGAATATTGCAGTGTAACCTTTGTACTGTCATTGCTTTCACTCTGGAAAGTAATGGTATTGGTAGCCGAAGAACCGGTGATGGATGGAATAACCACCTGCTCGGTATAAACACCATTTCTGACATTAAAGACGACAGGGCCGCAAATACCCTGCGTGCTTAAAGCAGTTACAGCTGCGTTAAATGAAGCGAAATCAGGACTTGTGCCGCCAATCGTGTAGGTCCCGCTCATCCCCCTGTAAATATTATTCCCATAAACCGTATCATTTCCTGTTTGAGTCTCAGCATACTGTCCGTTGAAATAAGAAACATATACCTTGAAATTGTAGGCTGTATTTGTACTCAAAGTGTATTGTCCGATAACAACCTGTGCGGTATCTCCGAAACTGAGATTTCCTGTCCATGCATAAGGTGTTTGTGCCACCCCGTTAACAGTCCACCTGATGGTATCACTGGTAAGCGCTGCAGTTCCAAAGTTTTTGATGGTTACTTTTACATCGGCCGTAGCGGCACAACTCGGATGAACCGGGCTAAGAATTGCAATAATTCCGGCATCTCTGGCGATGGGTTTCAATTCATAGGCTCCTATGGTCGGAGTGTAACGGGTACTGTCGAAAATATCGGTAGAAATGCCTAGTCCGGTAACTCCGCGGTTGAGTGAATAATTGGAATGGCTTAAATCGGTGTTGCTGACAAATCCCGGATCAATATTGACTGAATTGGCATCCCAGCCTGAGCCAGCCTGCCAGGCACTTAGCGTGGTATAGTTTGTTCCATTGTTGCATAAGTACAATGAATTGGTATAGAGATCATTATAATCGCAGGATGCTACATAATCATTGGGTGACAAATAAATAGCATAGCTGTTTTTGTTTACAACAATATTGTTTTTGACATTGTTATAGTAATTGCTGCTTCCGGATAAATACAAACCTGCATTGGAAGTTGTATTTGATGGTCCTGCCTGAACATTTACGCTGTTGTGATAAATGTTGACGTATTGACTTGAATATACAGCAAGTCCGTAAACTGCACTCGAAGTATTGCTCCCGTAAATAGAGATGTAGTTGTTAAACACAGCGAAAGGCACAGATGAATTACCAGAACAACTGTTCATATACAAGCCGTAATCACTACCAGGTCCTTTCAGGAAGATTCTGTTTCTCGAAATTTCGGAGCCAGTGCTACCTGTCGAAGTATTGCTGTTAATCAGATAAATTCCATATTCACCGGTTATAAGCGACCTGCTTCTGATCAGGTTTCTCTGAATTTTTATATCATACTGATAATAAGAATATATCCCGTAAGTGTAGAAGGAATCAATGGTATTACTGATGAAGGCATTTCTGTATTCGTAAGGGGAAGCATCTCCAAACCAGTAGATGGCATAGGAGCCATATTTGATGGTGTTCCCCTGAATGGTAATATCGTTACAGGTATTGGCCCCTGAAGAATAATTATAGATAACGGTATAGATATCACTGGACGACAGGAATGTCGAACCGTAAATCTTGTTGTTCAGAATGGTAATACTATCATTGTTTCCTTTAAACTCAATTACTCTTCCGTAAGCCGAAGAGCTGGTCTGGATTTTAAGGCCTTTAATGGTGATACATTTGGCACCATTGAACCGTAAGACATAATTGGTCAGAGAGGATGACGGAGCATAGGTCAAAACGGCATCATAGGTATTTGCCGGATCGTTCTGGAAAGTAACCGAGCGGGACTGGATAGCACCAGGAATGGCTGGTATTTCAATCTGTTCATAATAAGTACCCTGGCGTACATTAAAGACAACATTTCCGCAAACACCATAGGTAACCAAAGCATTGACGGCTTCAGTAAAGCTGGAATAATCGGGTGAACTGCCACCGATGGTATAGGTGCCGCTTAAGCCTGTTCTGATTCCTGCTGAAGTGCTTGTGTCGTTTGTCGGATTGCCATCTGCCTGCGTACCGTTGAAATAGGAAGGATAAGCCTTGATTGTATAGCTGTTTCCGGCTGTGAAACTATAGGCTCCTATGTTCACATTGGCCGTCTGGCCTGAAGCCAGTGAGCCTGTCCATGCATAAGGTGTCTGAGCTGTACCGTTGATGCTCCAGCGGATGGTATCACTGGTCAGTGTTGTGCTACCAAAGTTTTTAAGGGTAACGGTAACATTCCCTGTCAGGGCACATAAGGGCACTACCGGATTCAGGATGGCTGTAATTCCGGCATCATAGGCCGGCTGAATGTATTCATAAGCACCCACTGTCGGGCTGATCCTTGTGGTTCCGAATATATCGGTAGTAACACCCGTCCCTGTAACGCCAAAATTCATGGTTGAACTATAATGCCTTAAATCGGTATTTGAATAAAATGACGGATCAAGATCCTTTGAATGATCATCCCATGGGGAATTGAGAATCCACTGGCTTAAAGAAGACTGATAGCCATAAGTCCCTGAATAAATGAAATAGTTACCATTGGTATAATAATCATTGTAATCACAGGCTGAAAGATAGTTGTCGGGATACAGATACAAAGCTAACCCCTGATTTTTATGAACACCAATGTTATTAACAAATTCATTGTATTGACTGCTGCTTCCATACAGATAATAACAGGCTGAAGCAGACGAGTTTGCCTGACCGGCCAGCAGGTTAACCGAGTTGTGATATAATTTGTTGTAACTACTGTAATATAAATAAATACCATAAGTGGTACTGGTAGTCCCTCCTGTGATGGATACAAAGTTATTGTTAACCGGAATAGCCTTTGTTGAATTTGAACGGCAATAATTCATATATATGCCATAGTTTGTCTGGGTCGAGCGTAACATGATATTGTTACCGGTAATGGCAAGGGATGTATCGCAATAATAAAGGTAAAGTCCATATTCCGTACTGTAAACGCCACGGCTCCTCAGGGTGTTTTTATCCAAAGTCAGGTAGCAATGGTAATAGAAATACATCCCCATATAGTAGAATGAATCCAGGGTGTTACCGGTGAAATTATTTGTCCTTTCAGGATCAGAGGTGGAATTACCCATCAGGTAAACGCCATAGGATCCATATTTCATCGTATTGTTGGTGATATTGGAACGGTGTAACTGATTGCCTGATGTTCCATACAGCAATGCCAGATTGGTAGAAGCCCAGTTTCCTGATGCAGCATTTCCGGTACCTTCTATCCAGTTGCTGTCGAGGGTGAGATATTCATTAGCACCGGTAAAATTAAATACAGTTCCGTAAATGGTGCTTGTATTGATAAATTTAATCTTCTTGAACGTAATATAACTGGTTGCATTGAACCTGACAATCCAGTTGGTGCTTCCTGTTCCGGCATAGGTAAGTACCGGCATCTGGGAGTTGCTGTAATCAGAACGGAAGGTAACTGTATTGGATGAAGAAATACCTGAAATGGCTGGTATTGTAATTTGCTCATTATAGGTTCCCTGCCTGACCAGGAAGGTTACCGGCCCGCATACTCCATAAGTCTGAAGTGCAGTTACTGCTTCGGTGAAGGAGGAGAAGGTCGGGCTGACGCCACCGATGGTCAGTGTGCCGCTAAGTTTCTGCAATATTCTGTTCTTGTACAGATCATTGGAAGTATTGTTATCCGTGCTGTTGTTGGGGTCTTCTGTCCATGCATACAGGGTATCTCCGTAATTCATGTTGATACTTCCTGCAAATGCATAATCGTAATAGCCATTCGAAAGAATAGTGGTAACAACTTTAACTGATGTAACAGTACCGTTGTAATTCACTTTGTATTTTACCCACACGGAATCAATGGTAGCTGTTCCGTAGTTTTTGATTCTGACAGTTGGGGTAACACTTCCCGGACAAACTGCCGATGAGGGGCTGACAATGGCTGAAATACCTGCATCCAGTGTGGCTACATTATATTCATCAGCACCCGGATCAGGAGTTGAAGCATTTCTGCTTTCATTGTCGATGTCGTCTGCAACTAACCATGACAAACCTACTCCTTTATTATTCATGTTGGTATTTGACGCATGAAGATTGGTGGAAGAGACAAAATTTGGATTGTAGTTTACTGCACTTGAATCTTTGGCTGTGGCTGTTTTCCATGCAGCAAGGTCTGTTCTGGCTCCTCCCCAATAACCCAGGTAGGTTCCAGTTGTATAATAGTTGTTATTGTTCATCCATCTGATTGCAGTATTGGTGCTGTAATAAGCACAATATCCCGCTGCAGTATTCACAAAATTGTTGTTTACCACATCCACACTATTGGTAACCTGAACACCGGTTACATAAAATGCATAATATGATGATGATGATGATGCGACATGTATGGTATTGTGTACAAAATCAGTATAGCCCGGGGATGAAAAATATACAGCATAAGCATAACCAGAAGGATTATTGGTCAGACTGATAAAGTTATTGGCTATCAGGTTTTTGTACGTCATGCTGTTTCCCCATCCTGAAATATAATATAAACCGTATTGATATATATAATAACTGCTATTTCCTATCAACCTGACATTGTTTTTCAGTACGGTACTCTTTTGTGAACCGTAAGCAGAATCCATGCTTTGCAGATAAATACCATATTGATAATAAGCAGTTGTTGTTCCTGTATAAGTCAGGGTGATGTCGTTTTTGTTTACCTGATTCCCGCTGTAGGGATAGTACAAACTGATGCCATATTGATAATAAGTTCCGCTGATGGATATGGTATTGTTGTTAAACTGATTACCAAAATAGGAATAATATGAATAAATACCGTATCCCGTTGAGGTTGTTCCTGTTGTGGTAATAGTGTTATTATTCACCTGGCATCCGTAATAAAAATAATATGTATAAATGGGATAATAAGCAGCCGCAGAGGGGGACTGCAAAATATTGTTATTAATTTTTATTCCTCTCTGGTTGTAAGCATAAATGCCATAATAGTAAAAGTCTTTGCAAACATTGTATTCAATTACATTGTTCCATGTATAAAGATTCAGTGAGGCATTGGTATAACCATTCAGGTAAATACTTGCGGAACCGTTTTCAATTCTGTTGTAACGGATGGTAACATTCTGAACCCTGTAATTGGCCATTGAGCCGTCTGAATAAATGACAGCATAGCCTGTTCCGCTGCTTGTCGTGGAAACACCTACCAGGCGGTTGTTCAGAATATATATTGAATCTGTTCCGTTGGCAATATCTATGACTCTGTTGTATCCGCTTGTGGAGTTGTTCCAGATGGTCAAATAGCGAAGAATAATATGGCTGGTATTGAAAAGTTGTACAATGTACTGCCCGTATTGTGTGGTAGCGTCATAATAAATAGTTACCTTGGAACTGTCGAGGGCTTCCGACTGGAAGGTGATGGTATTGGTAGCAGAGGCTCCTGAAATGGCTGGAATGCTGAACTGTTCGGTATAGGTGCCATTTCTGGCATTGAATACCACAGGCCCGCACACACCATTGGCTATCAGGGCATTTACTGCAGCTGTAAAGGTCGGATAGTCCGGAGAAGTTCCGCCTATGGTATAATTTCCACTCATTCCCCGCTGTATGCCGGTAACGTTCAGGGTATCGTTACCGGGATTAATATCTGCTATGGTTCCATTGATGTAAGAATGATATACTTTGAAAGTATAACTGCTTCCTGTATTGATATTGTATGTTCCAAGTACCACCTGTTCTGTATCTCCCGGTATCAGTAGTCCGGTCCATGCCACCGGTGTCTGGCTTACTCCGTTCACTTCCCAGCGAATGGTGTCGCTGGTAATGTTGTAAGTTCCCAGATTCTTTATTACCACCTTAACTGTCTGCGAAGTTGAACAGATTGGTTTGACAGGTGACAGCAGTTGTGTCACACTCAGATCATAACCACTTGATGGTTTTTCATAGGCTCCGATGGTAGGAGCAATTCTTGCAGAATCAAAAATATCAACTGTTATACCCAGTCCGCCAACACCTACATTCAGGTTATTGTTGTTGTGTCGGAGATCGGTATTGCTATAGAAACCCGGAACCTCAACAATGGAATGGGCATCCTGCAGCGTTCCGGCTCTCCATTGCGAAATGGTATTGTAAAATGTGGAATTGGCATATCCGATAAAGGTTGCATAGAAACAGTTATAATCGCTTGCTGATACATAATCTATCGGGCTCAGATACATGCAAATGCTGTTGCCATTGTATAAAATATTGTTTTTTACGATATTGTTGGAATTAGTACTTCCTGATAAATACATACAGGTGTTACCTGTTGTTCCTGCTGAGCCAACCACAATGTTTATGCTGTTGTGGTAATATTTGTGCCATGTACAACCAGATGAGTAAATACCATAGTTTGACCCTGTACTTGTGCCGGTATGTGATATGAAGTTATTGGCAATCAGACCGGGGGATGATAGTGTCCCGATGCCCTGGATGATATACATCCCATAATTCGTGCTGGTGGACCTGACCTGTACGTTATTTTGGGTAATTTCCAGTGCATTGTAACAATAATAAGCATAAATTCCATATTCAGTGCTGTATGCCCCCATTCCTCTTATTGTGTTTTTATTGATTTTCAGGTTGCTCTGATAATAATTATATAACCCATAATAATAGAAGGAGTCAATCAGGTTGCCGGTAATTTCATTGGCTTCTTCCATATCAGACGAACTGACTCCATAGGTATAAATACTATAAGAGCCATATTTAATCACATTATTCTTGATTTTATTGTAATTTGCCTTATTGGCAGTAGAAGTATTGTGATAAACAACTGCCTGTGATGTTGATGTAGTTGAACCAATATATCCGTATAAATAGCAGCTTTCAACGGTATTATAATTTGTCAGTCCCTGGAATACAACTACATTTGCGTAGGTTGTCCCCAATGCATAGAGTTTCATTCCTTTCCATGTTACATAATCTGCTTCATAAAAGCGAAGTACCCAGTTATCGCCTGTTCCTGTAGCTGAATAGTTAATAATAACCGGATTGGTATTGGCCGGGTCAGGCTGGAAGACAATATAATTGGTAAGCGAAGCACCGTTGATTTGCGGAATGGTAATCTGAGTATTGTAAGTTCCTTCTCTGACATAAAAAATAGTCGGGCCGCAAACACCCTTGTTGGTGAGATCTGTAATGGCATCATTAAAGGTAGCATAATCGGGGCTTGACCCTCCGATGGTATAAATGCCGCTCATCCCTAACTGGGCAATAGTTACAACAGCAGTAGCAGTATCATTATAAATATTCGGGTCTGTCTGAGTGTTGTTGATGACCTTGCCTACCCAAGCCTTGACGGTGTAGGTTTGTGAGACGGTAAATGAATAAGTTCCGATGGTAACATTTGTGCTGTTTCCGGAAGCCAGTGTACCACTCCATACATAAGGAGTTTGTGCAGTTCCGTTTACCGACCAGAAAATGGTATCATGGGTTAATGTCTGTAAACCATAGTTGTTAAGGGTAACAATAACGGAAGAACCGCAGAAAGGAACAGATGGAGACACGATGGCTGAAATACCGGCATCATAGGAAGGTGTTTTGTATTCATAAGCCCCAACTGTAGGTGTAACCCTCACAGTATCATAGATATCTGTGGTAATTCCAAGTCCGGTTTCCCCGAAATTCATGGCATTGCTGAAATGCATAGGACTGTTGACCCATGGGAACTGCGGGTCAACACTCATTGAATTGGCATCCTGCAGGGAGGTGGATTGCCAGTTGCTCAGGGTGTTGCAGTTGGTACCTCCCCAGTTTCCGAGAATGGTTCCATTTGTATAGAAGTCATTATAGTTGCTGCTGGTAAATGTGGCGGTAGATGCCGTATAAATGCAATAACCCGATGATTTGTTGACAAGAAGATTATTCCTCAGTTTTATGGTATTGTTGGTAATTGGTGTAGAGAAATACATACAGACATTGGAAGTAGAAGATGGTCCGGCATAATTTACCACAGAATTGTGGTAGAAATTGACATAGTTGGTGTAATAAACATAAAAACCGTAAGCTGTTCCGGTGCCACCGTTAATTGAAACAAAGTTGTTGGCTACCGTATGGGTGTTTGCTAAATCTGTTCGGCAATAATACATATAAACACCATAAGAAGTATTTGATGAAGTCCGGGTGTGAATTATCTGATTTTGCTGAACACTCACCAGGGTATCACAGTAATATAAATCCAGACCATACAACGTAGTAGCAGATGGCCCGCCTCTGACAATATTTTTATTAATCGTGGTTTTTCTGTTGTAATATAACCACAATCCTTCCTGATAGAAAGAGTCAATCAGGTTACCGGATATATTGTTCAGGTATTCATACGTACTTTGAGAGGTACTGTTTCCATACAGATAAATACCATAAGATCCATATTTAATGGTATTATTGGTAATGTTGGTATATTCTGTATTGTTCCCGGAACCTGAAAGGTCATAGATAACCGCATAATTGCTTCCGGTACTGGTGGAATAAAGTCCCTGAAAGATATTGCTGTCGAGGGTAATGTATTTGTTGTTCCCCTGAAATTTTACAACATTTGCATAACCAGTTACAGAATTATTTATTATTTTCAGTTTCTTTACGGTAATATAATTTGCCCCATTGAACATGATCACATAAGGAAAGCTTGAAGTTCCTGCATAATAAATTACAGGAGTAGTGCTGTTGGCCGGATCAGGGCGGAAAGTTATGGTATTGGTTGGTGAAGCTCCGATAATATTAGTAAAGGCAAACTGCTCGTTGTAGGTGCCCGACCTGACATAGAACACAACAGGACCACACACGCCACCTGCATTCAAATCACTGACGGCTTCTGTAAAAGTAGCATAATCCGGTGAAGTACCTCCAATGGTATAAGTACCTGTCAAACTCAATGTAGCTTTAACTTTTTTCAGGTCATTGGATGTATTTCCGTCAGAGGCACTGTTTGGATTTTCTGTCCATGCATATACACTGTCTCCTTTTGTAAGAGTAAGCACACCAACTGTAACATCCAGCGTATTGTACGAAGGTACTGAAATTGAGCTCAGGCTGTAAGTAGTAACCGTACCATTGTAGTTTTTCTTAAACTTGACATCCACAGAGGTCAATGTTGAGGTACCATAATTGTAAATCCTTACTTTTACAGAGTCGGTACCCGGGCAGGAAGGATCGGAGGAAGAGGGTTTTAAAATGTCTGTTACCCCTGCATCATTGGCATAAGGCGTGAATTCATCGGCTCCGATATCCGGTGTGGAAGCATGACGGCTTTCTCCGTCAATATCATCTGATACCGAAGTAACCGGTGTACCCGATGCATTCAGATTGCTGTTCACCGTGTGGAGATCATAGGTGGTGAAATAATATGGATTGACTGATTTTGAGTTTGCATCCAGCGAGGTTCCGGAATTCCATGAAGAAAGAGTCCCGTAACTGGTTCCATTGTAGTACCCCAGATTGGTGCCTGTAGCGTAAAAATTATTGTAATTACTCGTATTTACTGTCGTGCTGGATGAGTAATACATGGCATAACCGCCTCCGGTATTCGACACACAGTTGTTTTTTACGTCATGATATGCCGATGAGGATGTGAGGTACAAACCATAACTACTGCTCGTTACTCCCGTAATATTTACACTGTTGTAATATATTTCCGAATAAGTTCCGGCATCATAAATCATATAGGTAGAGCCCGTTCCAATGGCTTGAGAAACAAAATTATTCGCAATTAATGATTTCTTGGTTGATGAGTTGGATCCACTTCTGTAAATACCATAATTGGTATTGGTGGAATTGTTTCCTTTCAGCGTTATTTTATTCTTTACAATTTCATTTATGGTCGAACCGCTATTGTCATAATAACTGGAAGCATAAATACCATACTGAGTGCTTGTCCCTTCTATGATTATTTCATTTCCATTGGTCTGGTTATTGGTATATGCTGAGTTGTAATAAATCCCATATTTGGTTCCGCTTCCGCCATTATAGATGTAATTATTGTTTACTTTATTTCCAGTATTAAAATTAGTACCATAAAAACCATAGGCGGTAGAGGAAGTTGTCAGGTTAATGTTATTCCCGATAACCTCAGCATTCTGGCAACCGGAATTGTTGAAATAAATCCCATAATAGGTTGTTGAACTGGAGGAAGTAATACGATTGTATCTGATTTTCGCATAATTTTGATAATACATGTAAAAACCATACTGATACTGATTTTTAACCACATTGCTGTCAAAGGTATTATACTGGCAATAACTGCTGCTATAACCATAAAAGTAAACAGCGTAGGTGGCACCATCAAAAATGCAGTATTTAGAGGTGATTGACCCGGAATTGGAAGAGGCTGCCGTGGAATACAGATACCAGATGGCCCAATCGGTAGAAGCAGTAGTGGTTTGATTAGCCAGAAAACGGCAACTTTGAAACACCAGACTATCTGCTTTGGAGGCAAACTCAATCACCCTGCCCCGGCCGGTGGAGGTATTCTGAAAGGTAATCTGTTTGAAGGTAATATGGCTGCATCCGTTAAGTTTCAGGACATAGTTGTCTGTAGCCGTGGCATTATTGCTTAAAATGACCTTTGAACTGTCGCCTGAGTATGACCTGAAGAGAATAGTATTGGAGGTCGAAGCTCCCGGAATATTATTGATGGTGTAGTATCCGTTGTATGTCCCGTCATAAATTTCAAACACAACGGCTGCATTCACACCTCTGCCGTTCAGATCGTTAATGGCTGCTGTTACAGAAGTATAATTGCGCGGTCCGGTGGTATTTGGGTCTATGGTATAGGTTCCGTTCATGGGCTCTGTAATCAGCCTTTCTCCTGTCGGATTCGATACCACAGGATATTTTGTCAGAATAGTTCCTGACGAATCAATGATGATGGTATCAATGGTCCCGTCAATATAATCCCCGAGGCTTGCTGCAGTTACCACATCATAAGCCAGCCAGAAATAATTGGTTCCTGCGAGCAATGCCTGCGAACCGCTGACAGAAAAGGTGTTGGTTATCGTATTCAGTGTTGAACCAAACTGAGTAGTGGTTGAAAAGGTAGAATCGTTTCCTGTATAGTAAACCCTTGCATTTTCCACATCGCTCAGCGAAGTTGTTCCGCTGGAGGTAAATGCCAGCCGCTTGAGGATAAGCGGATTTGAACAGCCTGTGGTAATTATCTTCACGCCTAATACTTCGTTTTTAACCGAATTAGGCACTACCACCCCAAGATTGCTGTGAAATCCTGTTGCATAATTCATGGCATGAGCCGAAGGATTGTCGTCTGCACCGGCAAAAGCAGGCAAGGCACGGCAATTTCCGTCTATATCCGTAGTAATTCCATATAAAGACTGAACTATTTTCAATGAAGTATTGGAAGTATGCAGATCGCTGGTACTCGTAAAGGAAGGATTTACGTTTATTGAATTGGCATCATTGTTATTAAAGTTGTTTTTCCATGTTGCAAGGGTGCTTTTTGTTACACTGTTCAGATAACCCATCTGTGCACTGCCGGTATAGTAAAAATTATTGTAATCGCAGGAAGTAATATTGGTAGAAGCATAAGAACTGGAAACAATCATAGCATAACCGGTACCTGATTTTGAAATATTGTTATTTAAAAATCTTATATCCAGATAACTTGAACTGGTAGAGGTAGGTATATAAACTGCCGCACACGAAGTTGCTGAAGAGCCTGAACAGGTATTGTTCACACTGTTAAACATGAAATCTGTGTAACCGCAGGAAGTCAAATAAACACTGTATATGGTTGAACCTGTACCGTTGGCTGTGGCAACAAAGTTATTATACACCTTGTTCCTTGCCGATGCAGTACCATAGCAGCTTGATAAATATAAACTATAACTTGTACCAGTAGTTGCTCCTTTACAATAAATTTTATTACCTGAAATATTGGTGGTTAGGCTGCCGTTTGTGCCAGTAGCACTCGAAACATATATCCCGTATTGCGTGCCGGTACCTCCTGCAGAAACTTCTACGATATTATTTTGAATCTGTGGTCCGTTGTAAGTACTTGATAAATACATACCATAAGTCGTAGAAGAGGAGGTTACATTAACATTATTGCCGGTAATAGTTGAATAATAATTGCTGGAGCCATAAATTCCATATAATGTTGATGAACTTGTTATATTGACAGTATTGTTGGAAATAATGGCATAATAGGAATAATAGACATATATACCATACCTTGTAGTAGTTGCACCGGTATAGCTAATATTATTACCCGTAATTACAGAGTAGTAAAAAGGATAATAATGATAAATTCCATAATAATAAAAACCACCTATCTTGTTTCCTATTAATGAATCATAGGATGCATTGTATGAAGTAGAGCTCGCATAATATAAATAAAAACCAGAATAACCATTATTGACTACATTGTATTTAAAAGCATTTCCCTGAAATTTACCACTTGAACTGACAGTAGCTCCAATTGATACTACTCCGTAATTTGCTCCGGAGGTAGTGGTTGTAGCTCTTTGAAGAATACAGTTTTCAATTTTGATATAATTGGTACCATACGTACTACTTGGATTAAACCTTACGGCATTCCCGGTCCCTGTACTGGTATTTACGATTTTTATCCATTTAAACCGGTAATACTGAACATTACCTGTAGAAGGTGTAAATTGAACGGTAGCAGTGGTACTCGAATCGGTCAAAGTTACCTTTGTACTGTCCATGCTCTGACTGACAAAAGTAATCATATTGGATGCAGAAGCTCCTGTTACATCCCGAAGGGTAATCGCTTCATTATAGGTTCCGTCTCGCACGACAAAGGTAACACCACCCGTACCAACACCTTTGCTATTCAGGTCGGATATGGCTGCTGTAAAAGTGGCATAATCAGGGCTGGTGCCTCCGATGGTCTTCGTTCCGGTCAGGGCCTGGCCCCGGCTTTCCGTTACTGAAAACAGTACTGTAACTGCAATAAATACAATGAAATTCAATACGGCTCTTTTCATATACTTGAATTTAAAAATTTTACAAATGAAAATGGTGTTCCTTTTACCGGAAACACCTGATGACTGAAGTGATTGGGAACTATTTTCCCACAGGAGTAAAATTTACTCCAGCGAGCTATCAAACCTTGGATGTGACCTGACATCCTTTCTTTTTTCATTTTCTTCAACTTTTTTCCCAAGTCAAAGTGAAGTGAGTTTTAAAATACTACCGGGAGGTAGAGCGCGTCTTTTATCGGAGGTGTATCGTTTGTCTTATAGGCATTCTATTTTAAAAATCACTTCACTTAATTACATTCCAGCATTGTTTTAATACGCAATATTAATACGTTATCAACAATTGTGAAAAAAAATTTTTTTTATTTTTCTAAAAAAAATCAAACTAATTTAACGATTTGAATTTCAATATTTTATAAATTCCGGAGTAATTTTTCAGACAAAAATTCCCGGCAAGGTCAGATAAAATATTGAGGAGATAAAAAAATTTACAATCATAGGAGAATTGTTAGCTTTGTTGTCTGGTAAAATTTCATTTAAAGATGAATATAGTAATTTCCGGAGCAGGGGCTGTAGGTTTATATCTGGCAAAAATGCTGGTAGAAAATGATCATAATGTTACACTTATTGATAAAAACGAGGAGAGGTTACGCATAGCATCCGCCCATCTGGATATTTTGACTTATTGCGGCTCATCTTCGCTGATATCGGTTCAGAAAGAAGCCAATATTCCTGATTGTGATCTTTTAATTGCAGTTACCAACGAACAGGATGCTAACTTTCTGACCTGCATTTTAGGGAAAAAATCAGGAGCCAAAACCACCATCGCCCGCATCAACAACCTCGAATATCTGGAAAAATCTGAACAAGAGATGTATCAGTCATTTGGCGTTGACACCATGATATTTCCCGAGCTCATAGCCGCCAATGAAATAGTTGCCCTGATCAGGCAAAGTGCTGCCACCGAAATCGTATCCTTTTGTAATGACAAGTTGATTCTGATGCAGTTAAGGATTGAAGAGGATGCTGAAGTAAAAGGAAAAACCCTTCGTGAAATTATTGAAAAAGACCCTACCATCGACTACCGTGCCGTGGCTATTCAGCGTAACAATAAAACCATCATGCCTTCCGGAAAAGATGTTTTCATCCCGGGTGATGAGGTTTTTGTGGTTACCAAAAAGGAAAAAATTGATAAATTGCTTAAAATAAGCGGATCGAAAAATTTCCACATTCGCAATATTATGCTCATTGGGGCTTCTGAAGTAGGTATTCTGGCTGCCAGGGAACTCGAGCAGGATTATCATGTCAAGCTGATTGAAAAAAGAGCTGATATTTGCCAGAAATTAGCCGGAGAACTCAAACATACATTAATTATTAATGCAGACGGTCATGAGCTGAACACCCTGAAAGATGAGGGTCTGGAAGAAATGGATGCTTTTATATCGGTTACGGAAAATACGGAAGCCAATATATTTTTCTGCCTGCTTGCCAAACGCAACGGTGCCAAAAAAACCATTGCCCTGATTGAAGATACCGAATTTATTGAGATTTCTCATGATATTGGGGTAGATACCATCATCAACAAAAAACTGATTGCTGCCAGCCATATTCACCGCTATACGCTTGAAGCCGAGGTGGTTGCCTCCAAATGTCTGAACAGTGTGGAGGCCGATGTTTTTGAGTTTATCGTTAAAAAAGGTTCTCGCATTACTTCCAAAAAGGTCAGTGAGCTGAATTTCCCTGAAAATGCCATTTTAGGCGGCTATATCCGAAATGGGGAAAGCTATATTGTGAAAGGCGATACTCAACTTCAGGAAGGCGACCATGTGGTGGTCTTTTCTGTTCCTTCTGTCATTCATAAAGTCGAACAGTTTTTTTCAATATAATCAGTCATGTTAAAATCTCGCCTGATTATCAATCTTTTAAGCCGGATTCTTATACTGGAAAGCATACTGATGGCTACTTCATTAAGCTTTTCAGCCTATTACGGGTACAGTGATTTCAAAGCCATTGCCCTTTCTTCGCTGATCACCTTTTCATGCGGTATCTTTTTGTTTTTTGTTACCAGAAAAACTGAATACAATGCCACCAAAAGAGAAGGCTACCTGATTGTCAGCCTTGGCTGGATTATTATTTCCTTGTTTGGCACACTGCCATACATCCTCAGCGGAGCCATTCCCGACTTTACTGATGCTTTTTTTGAAACCATGTCGGGCTTTACCACCACAGGAGCCTCTATTCTGACAGATATTGAAAAGATTCCCAAAGGAATACTATTCTGGCGTGCCATGACTCACTGGATCGGGGGAATGGGTATTATTGTACTGACTGTAGCCATCATGCCCTTTCTGGGAGTTGGCGGGTTTCAGCTTTTTGCCGCTGAAGTACCGGGTATTTCAAAAGATAAACTCCATCCCCGGATTACCGAAACAGCCAAAAGACTTTGGGGACTTTATGCCCTTTTCACCTTAGCTGAAACCATTCTTCTTGTCCTTGGCGGCATGAACCTCCACGAATCATTATGCCATTCTTTTGCCACCATGGCTACCGGTGGCTTCTCTACCCGAAATGCCAGCGCTGCTGCATTTTCTCCCTATATTCAGTATGTATTTATTGTCTTTATGTTTATTGCCGGAATAAATTTTACCCTTTCCTATCTCGCTGTCATCAAAGGTGATGTTAAAAAACTGTTTAAGGACGATGAATTCAAATTTTACTCCACCTTTATTCTTTTATCGGCCTTTGTCATTGTTGTAGTTCTGGCCGTATTGCAACACCACGGAGTGGAGGAATCTTTCAGAAATGCTTTGTTTACGGTCGTTTCCATCATCACTACTACTGGCTTTGTCAATTGTAACTATGAAAACTGGGGTATTTTCGGGATGATGCTTGTGTTTATTTTAATGTTTATCGGTGGTTCATCAGGCTCCACGGGCGGCTCTGTCAAGTGTATCCGCCATCTTTTGTTGATAAGAAATGCCTCTCTCGAATTTAAAAGACTTGTCCATCCGCGAGCCGTTCTACCTGTCAGATATAACCAGCAAAGCGTTTCAAAAGATACCATTTCGCATGTCCTTGCCTTTTTCTTTTTATATGTGATTATCTTTATCGTCTCTTCTCTCCTGATGGTAGCTTTTGGCAGCGATATTGAAACCTCAATGGGATCTGTCGCTGCAACACTCGGAAATGTAGGCCCGGGTATCGGCCATGTAGGACCTGTAGAAAACTACGCCCATTTAAACATCGAATCCAAATGGCTTCTTTCTTTCGACATGTTGGTCGGACGTCTTGAATTGTTTACCGTCCTGATTATTTTCAGTAAAGCCTTCTGGAAAAAATAAATTTGCATATCTGATTTAATTCTCAATTTTGATTCGAAATTAAAATGCTACTTTTTGCAAAATAATGAAGTATTTTTCAGGCTCGGGCTTCAGGAATTTTCTTTTAAAATTCAATATTGTTTTTTCTCTGATTGTAATAACCACGCAGTTATATGATTTTGGATACCCTTCATCCCTGTACGGCCAGAAAAATATCCATACCTTTTACCAGATTGCAGCCATTGTTTACCTGCTCAACTTCATCGGTGAACTGATTTCTGAAAGATTGTTACTGTTGAGAATACTCAGGGAAAATCCGCTGAAATTTGCTTTTCATATACTCGGATTAATTGTTTTAATGGTTTCGTTTTCGAATGTAAGCATTTTGATTCAGGACCTCGGATTTATATCTTCAAATCTGAATATCGAAACGGCTCTGATCGTATTTTTAAATGCCTATCTACTCCTAAATTCATTGATTATTATCGTTAAACTTAGAGAAAACTGGCTTTTTGTCTCTGCTAATCCATCAAAGGTTCTGTTTTTTTCCTTCGGTATTTTAATACTGACAGGGACATTGCTTTTAAAACTGCCAGCTTGTTCAAATTATCATCTTAGCTGGCCGGATGCTTTGTTTACCGCTACTTCAGCAGTTTGTGTAACAGGCCTTTCAACCATCAATATTGCTTATGCTCTGACTTTTAAAGGGCAAATAATCTTAATGCTTTTAATTCAGGCTGGTGGGCTTAGTATTATTACTCTTACAACTTTTATCGCTTTGTTTTTCAGAAGGGGATTTAAATTGAAAGACCAATTATTACTCCAATACATGTTTTCAGATGAAAATATCAGTTTTATAGAAAACATACTTAAAATTATCATTGGTGTCACTTTAATTATAGAGACTTTTGGTGCCATATCATTTTTCTTTTCATGGCAGTATCTTCATCTTTCTTCAGGGCGACGCTTATTTCATGCTGTTTTTCACGCAGTCAGTGCTTATTGTAATGCAGGCTTTTCCGTTTTCCCTAATGGTTTTGAAGAAAATTTTCTCTCAACCAGTTATCCTACCCTAATTACAGCTATGATTCTTATTATTCTTGGAGGAATTGGCTTTTATACCATCAGTGATATATTCAAATTTGAGCATAAAGAACATTTTAACATCCGGCCAAAAGGGCTTAGGCTACAAACACGAATCATTTTATCAGGAACAGGCATTCTTATTATTACAGGAGCCGTTTTAATCTGGTTTTTTCAATACCCGGAATGGAAAAATCTTCCGGTCGGACAACAAATCATTTATTCATTATTCAACAGTGTTACCAGCAGAACAGCAGGATTCAGCTGTTACCCTGTTTCTAAAATGGCTATACCATCAGCGTTGATTATCATTTTGCTGATGTTTATAGGGGCATCACCCAATGGTACTGCTGGAGGTATAAAAATCACTACATTTTATACGGTAATATTAGCATTTTTCTCCTTTTCCCGTGGAAAAGAACGAGTAACTTCCGGCTGGAATACTATTCCTATGACCCTTGTCAGGAAGGCTTTTATTGTTTTTTTTGCCTCCATTTCTTTAATTTTTATTGCTGTATTGCTGATTTCATCTGTTGAAAAAAAAGACTTTTTTGACATTTTATTCGAAACAGTCAGTGCTTTTGGAACCGTTGGGTTGAGTAGGGGTATCACCCCTTTTCTGACAGATTTTAGCAAAATCGTCTTGGTGTGTGTGATGTATTTAGGCAGGGTTGGCCTTTACTCACTGGCCATTGCTGTTACAGATGAATTGGGATCAAATGCATATAAATTTCCTGAAACAAGTTTAATGATTGGTTAATATATGAGCAAAACACAAAAATACGTTTTAATTGGCATGGGTGCTTTTGGCCAGGAAATAGCCTATACCCTGAAAGAGTACAATGCTGAGCTTATTATTATCGATAAAAATGCAGATACTGTCGCACAACTCAAACGCGATGGTTTTCCATTTGTCGTCCAACTCGACTCAACAGACGGCTTTTCACTTGAAAAATTTGTCTCTCCTGACGATATTGTCGTCCTTTCTATGGGCGAATCTTTTGAAGATAATATCGTTACGGTTGGAATTCTGACCAGAATTGGTGTCAAAAAAATTTATACTCGTGCTACCCGGATTATTCATGAAGAAATTCTGAATCAGATGAAAAACACTATTACTCTCTTCCCTGAACGTGAGGAAGGTAAACGGGTCGCTCTTAAACTGCTTTACAAAGAATTTTATTTAATTGAGGAAATTTCTCCGGGAATTTTTCTTTGTGAAATGGATGTCCCTGAATCATTTGTCGGCCAGACAATTATAGAACTTGATGTCAGAAACAAATATGGAATTAATATCATCGGACTGAAAAAGCATTCTGAGGATAATGAAGGTCTCATTTCCTCTGAAATGCAGGTTATTGGTTTTGAAAAAGTAATACTTGAAAAAAATCATATACTTGCCTTTCTGGCTAATGAGAAAAATATGGCTCAGATGTTAAAGCATAAATTCTGAAATAACTTTTTCGCCTGATCCTTGCTATTTACTGATTATCTTAGGTTTACCTAATATCCCTGCTGTATTTTAAATACCCGTTCAACCCAGATTTTGTTGTTAACATTCAGTCGGATGAAATAGATCCCGCCTGCCAGGCCTTCATCACCGAAAGCATATTCATAACGCCCTGCCGGTAAGGCAGTATTGACCAGCACTTCGACTTCTTTACCATAAGCATCGTAAACACCCAGCTTTACATTTGAAAAGCTGTTAAGGTCGAAACGTATATTGGTGGATTGTTTAAACGGATTAGGATATACCAGCATTTTAAAACGTGCCTGATAAAGCTCTTCTTCACTCAGACAATTTGTAATTACTGCCGTATCAATCACATAGTTGTAACAACCATTATTTGAAATCACCAGCATAATGACGGGGTATTTTCCGTTGGCATTGTATTTATGAACCACTTTATGCCCTGAGGAAGTATCATTATCGCCAAAGCTCCAGTAGAAGGTGTTCAGGGTGTCGCCACCTGCCAAAAAGGTAGCCTCTCCGTTGCTGCCGTAAACAATGGTAAATTTAGCTTCGGGCAAAGGATATATTTCAATGGTTTTATACGCTGTATCTGCACATCCCTCATTGCTTACCGCTTCGAGGCTGATGGTATAAAATCCTGCCGTATCGTAAATATGTTCAGGATGCTGGCTTACCGACTGATGCTGGTCGCCAAAATCCCAGTTCCATGCGCTGATATATGCCGGACTATCCACAACCGATTGATCCGTAAACCTGACCGTATCGCCCGCACAGCTGTTTTTTGTGTCAAATCCGGCAACCGGCATTTTCCAGATAAACACATCACGATAAGCGGAATCGGCACAGCCAAATCCTGATACAGCCTTTAGTTTTACTGCAAAATATCCGGTAGTGTCATAACTAAATACAGGATTTTTTACATGAGACACATATTTCGGATCCGAAGTATTTTCTCCGGCAAAATACCAGGTAAACCGGAGAGTGTCTCCGATGACTGAACTCAGGTTGCTGAATTTAAACTTATTATCCCTGAAACATTGCTCGTTGTCATCTACATTGAAGCCGGCAACAGGCATTTTAACTACCACCACATATTTCATGACAGTATCGGAACATCCAAGATTACTTTCTGCCATCAGCCATACATGATAATTCCCTGCCATTTGATAAAAATGGCTTGTATTGACAGCTGTGGAAGTATCTCCGTCACCGAAAGACCAGATAAACTTCATGTTTCCGCTTTGAATGTAAGATGAATTACTGAAAACAAACAGGTTATTACTGAAACACTGGCTGTCGCTGTTCACCGAGAATGAGAGCTGAGGAGACGGGAACACATAGACTTCTTTAATCAGCGAATCTGTACAGCCAAGATTTGAAGTTGCCGTCAGTTTTACCGAAAAGGTATCTGCATTCAGGTAAATGTGGCTTGTGTTGGTTGAAGTTGAAGTATAGGCATCTCTGAAATCCCATAAATAGGTCATACTGCCGGAATTGATTTTCGACTGGTTGGTAAATACAAAATGATTGTGTTTAAAGCATTGCATACTGTCGTTGATCACGAAATCCAACTGCGGGCTTGGCCAGATATATGTCTGACTAACAAAGGTATCGGCACAATTCTGAATGGAAATGGCTATTAGTTTTACTGTAAATATTCCGTCCCTGTTATACTGATAAACGGGATGGGTGGCTGATGAAATGTTGCTGTCGCCAAAATCCCATGAGAATACCATATTTCCGGTATTCAGCGAAGATTGATTGGTGAAAACAAACTGATTCCCTGTCAGACACTGGTCTGTATCGTTTATTGCAAATTTTACGGAAGGCATTTCGTAAACATATACTGTTGCTGATGAAACATCTGTACAGTTTTTATCAGAAACTGCAGTCAGTTCGACCAGATAATTACCATAAGCCGTATATGAATGCTGAGGATTGGTCTGAACGGAAGTAGTATTATCACCAAACTTCCATTGATAGCTCAGATTTCCGTAAGCCAATGCTGACTGATTGGTAAAGTCAAACTGATTGCCTTTCTGACACTGGTCTGTGTCATTAATTGTAAAGGTACTTGTTGGAGAAGGATAGACATAAACGGTCCGGATGGCAGAGTCTCCACAGTTTTTGTCTGAAATAGCCACCAGCCTGACAGAAAAAGTGTCGGCTGCAGAATAAGTGTGAGAATCATGGGTTTGAACAGATGTTGACCCGTCACCGAAATACCATTTGTAAGTAGAAAGGCCTTGTGCCAGCGTGGTCTGATTGGTCATTACAAAATTATTTCCGTTAAAACACTGGTCAGTGTCGTTCACCTTGAATGAGACAATCGGATTGGGATTGACGGTTACTGTTTTTATCAGGCTATCAGGACAGTTTTTATCAGTTATGACCAATAGTTTGACATCAAAAGAGCCATAGGAAGTGTACTGTTTTGAAGGATTCGGCAAGGTGCCGGTGCTGTTGTCGCCAAATGACCAAAACTGGCTGAGTGTTCCGCTGCTCACCGTTGAGTTGTTGGTAAAACTGAACTGATTACCTGCCAGACATTGAACATCATTGTTGATGCTGAAGTTGGCCACCGGACTCGGATGGACGGTAACCGTTTTGGTCAGCGAATCCTTACAGCCATAGTTCGAGGTGGCTATCAGTTTCACCTGATAAGTGCCTGCAGCGGTATAGCTATGCTGTGGCGAAGTTTGGGCTGAGGTGCTGTTGTCTCCGAAGTTCCATAAATAAGTCAGTGTTCCGCTGCCTATGCCGGATTGATTGGTAAAGCTGAAACTGTTCCCATTTTTACATTGCTCTGTATTGTTGATGGCAAAGGCAACTGATGGATTTGCCCTGACATTCAGCGTTTTGGTTGTAGAGTCCTTGCAACCCTTGTCGGAGATAAGCAATAGTTTCACCGTATAAGAACCAAAACCGGCATACGAGTGACTGGGGCTGGTCTGCGTGGAGCTGCTGTTGTCTCCGAAATCCCAGAGATTTGCAAAAGTTCCTGAACTGATGGAGGAAGTGTTTGTAAACACAAAATTATTGTTCGTAAAACATTGTGAATCAGCATTTACACCAAACGAAGCCACCGGACTCGGATGGACGGTAACCGTTTTGGTCAGCGAGTCCTTACAGCCATAGTTCGAGGTGGCTATCAGCTTCACCTGATAAGTGCCTGCAGCGGTATAGCTATGCTGTGGTGAAGTTTGTGCTGAGGTGCTGTTGTCTCCGAAGTTCCATAAATAAGTCAGTGTTCCGCTGCCGATGTTGGATTGATTGGTAAAGCTGAAACTGTTCCCATTTTTACATTGCTCTGTATTGTTGATGGCAAAAGAAACAGATGGATTTGCCCTGACATTCAGCGTTTTGGTTGTAGAATCCTTGCAACCCTTGTCGGAGATAAGCAATAGTTTCACCGTATAAGAACCAAAACCGGCATACGAGTGACTGGGGCTGGTCTGCGTGGAGCTGCTGTTGTCTCCGAAATCCCAGAGATTTGTAAACGTTCCTGAACTGATGGAGGAAGTGTTTGTAAACACAAAATTATTGTTCGTAAAACATTGTGAATCAGCATTTACGCTAAACGAAGCCACCGGACTCGGATGGACGGTAACCGTTTTGGTCAGCGAGTCTTTACAGCCATAGTTCGAGGTGGCTATCAGCTTTACCTGATAAGTGCCTGCAGCGGCATAGCTATGCTGTGGTGAAGTTTGTGCGGAGGTGCTGTTGTCTCCGAAGTTCCATAAATAAGTCAGTGTTCCGCTGCCTATGCCGGATTGATTGGTAAAGCTGAAACTGTTCCCATTTTTACATTGCTCTGTATTGTTGATGGCAAAAGAAACAGATGGATTTGCCCTGACATAGACTGTTTTTGTCAGGCTGTCCTTACAACCAAAATCAGAAGTAACAACAAGCTTCACTATGAAAGAATCTGCTGTTGCATAGCTATGTGAAGGATGCTGTTGGGTGGAAGTAGTGTTATCCCCAAAATCCCAACGATAGGTTATATTTCCGGAACTGATGGTCGATGAATTTGTAAAACTGAAATTATTTCCTGTCAGGCATTGCTCGGCAGTGTTGACACTGAACTGAACAGCAGGCTGCGGAAATACACGGATATTTTCAGTTACCGAATCAATACAGGCTTCATTGCTGATGGCTTTCAGCTTGACGGAATAAGTGTTGGCCGAGCTATAAGATTTTGAAGGACTTACAGAGGTCGAAGTGTCTCCGTTTCCGAAATTCCAGAGATATGTCAAAGTTCCGCTACCGATTGAAGAATTGTTGGTAAACTTAAACGAATTTCCGCTCAGGCATTGGCTGTCGTTGTCAATGGTGAAGGAAGCAACAGGCATTTCAAAGACAGAAACTGTTTTTGTGACCGAATCCATACAGCCTTTGTCGGAAGTAATAATCTGACGGATATAATGAATACCTTTTGAAGTAAAAGATGTTGACGGATGCTGGCTGTTCGAAGTGGCTGAATTGTCGAAACGCCAGAGATAACTCATGCTTCCTGAGGCTATTTTGCTGGTATCGGTCATCACAAAGTTATTGCCTGATAAGCATTGCCCGGTATCATTGATGGTAAAACCGGGCTGAGGCATGGGATAAACGTTAATGGTTTTATAGCTCGAATCGGAGCAGGAAGCATCGGAAGTAGCAATGAGCCACACATTGAAATTACCATGGGTGGTATAGGAATGGGTGGCTGTATCAGCAGTAGCAGTAGTGCCATCACCAAAACGCCACAGGCGGGTATAATTTCCACTGCTTAAGGTTGAAGTATTGTAAAAGTTGAAAGTGTTGCCATACAGACAATTTCCGGTAACAGGTGCTGAAAATGAAACTACCGGAGTCGGATTGACCGTAACCATGACACTATCCGTATTCACACAGCCAAAGGAATCCTTCACCACAAGTTGATAAGCGGTGGTGGTGGTGGGAGAAGCTACCGGATTGCTGGCAGAATCGTCATTAAGCGTAGTGTAAGGCCGCCATGAATAGATATAGGGAGCTTTGGTTCCGCTGGCAGTGGGTGATCCCCCGATAGTAACACTCTTACCGGAACAAATAGTTTTATCATTTCCTGCATTTGCAACAGGCAGGTTGAGAATCGGGAAATAATCGCTGAAACTCAGGCCTGCATCATTCAACGCATTGGTGATCAATATTCTGTAGTATTTTCCACTCACAATACTATCAGGCATTTCCCAGGTGTAAGTTGAATCGGTTATATCGATGCCATTGGCAATAGGGACATAAGTTCTGCCACTGTCGGCTGTATATTTAATATTAATTAATGGTACTTCCACTTTTCGCCAGGCTATTGTTATGTCGGTACCTTTACAATAAGCTGATAAGCTATCTGGTTTTACAATCATCTGGAAAGGCTTTATTTTGATGGTTGCCTCTCCTGTAGTTTTGGCTGCTTCCTTATTTCCCACATTGTCTTTTGCCCTTGTATAAAACCTGTATTCATTGCCATATTCACCCGAAAATATGGTAAAAGTATCGGCAATATCTTTTTTATACAGTGAGAAATTTGAGCTGTTTTCAGAAACGTACAGATCATAGGTTTTGACACCTGAACCTTTGTTGTCGTCAGAACCTTTCCATGTAACCACCACTGAAGCCGTATCGACTGAAGGAGGCAGGCTGTCCACCTTACTGTCGGGTGCTCCGGCATCAAACACATTGGCCCATGTATTGGTATAGATCGGGCTGTGAATATCGAATACAATTTTGGCCTGAGCCTTAACGGTATCACTTGTTTTTACGGTTGTTTTCGGGAAAATATAAAAGCTGACAAATCCTTCTCCTCTATGGGTAATGCTGTCGTTGACGGGCAAAAAACCTTTGGAGGGATCGCTTGGCGGAAGACCATTATCAGGCCCGATGGATTCAAAAATCCAGAAAGCTTCTCCTTTTGTCGGGTCAATACCAGCAATAAAATCGACATAAACGCCCAGAGAATCTTTCACATCAATCCGGGTGGCATAGCTTGTTTTATTAGCAGGAGCCTGAAAGGTAAAATCCCCGAAGCCAAAGTCTTTCAGCCGGAAAGTGTACATATCCATTTTGGGATCGAAGGGAAGCGTTACTATCACTCTCTGGGCAGGTGCGGAAGCAAATTTAGGATCGTTTTCAAAACGGACATTGTAATAAAGCGGGTCTGATTTACTGACGAAATGTTCAGGGCCAAAGCCTTCAGGGCCTGTAATATCGTTGGGGTCGCGTGAACAAAGGATGGGAATAAACCAGACAAAGGTAGCTCCTGAAGCTTTACAACCATTGTCATCCACCACATCACAACGGTAAATACCTGTGGCACTGACCACCAGGGTCTGATTCGGCCAGCTATAGGTATAAGGGGCAGTTCCACCTGAAGCAACTGCCGTCAGGGTAACCGTTGGGTTTCCATCCTGCACACAGAAAGGAATCACAGCCGGGCCTCCGAGAATATTTACATTTATTGGCAGGGGTTCTTCCACTGTCGTATCAGCATACCCTTTACACCCTCTGGCATCCTGTGCCATTACCTTGTAATATCCTGCCGGTACCGGAGCAAGGGTCTGTGTCCGTGCTCCTCCATAATTCCACAAATATGCAGAATATGGCAGTTCTCCCGAATGTGGTATGGCTTTAACCACGCCTGAAACATCACCGTGACATTTTATATCCTGCTTGGTAATGCCGACATAGGTCAATGAGTCAAAATTGAAATAATGTGCTTTATCGCTCTGTGAAGGGGTACTTGGTGTCCATGTTCCATTGCTGTTCAGCTTAGGAATATTGTTCCCCGACAGATTTGCCTGATTCTGAAATCCAAAAATATCCTGATTGTAAAGGTCTTTTCCCGTAATAAAAAGTTTATGCTTTTTGTAAGTATGACCGGCTACCTTATCCACCGGAATGGTAAATTCCCATTTGGTCAGGGTATCGGTGGCGGTATTCTTTTCTTCGGAATAACTCAGGGAAGGCACTTCGAGTTTGACACTTTTCATGGGCTCAGTGAGGTAAATGACTACTCTCACCGGTTTGTTACAAACAGCCACTGTATCCCTAATCAACTGATATTCATACCGGTTATTGGCAGACGACCAGTTCCACCGTGCATGATAAACCTTATTATTGTCTGCATACACCTCCACTTCTCTGACCATTGGCCTGAAGTTTTGCACCATTACATTTTTGGTAAAAAAAGTATCATGTATCAGGTCACCAACCACTGCATAAACTTTATAAACCCCGTCAGGGAATTCCCATTCTCCCGGACTGCGGGCTTTATTGCCTGTGGGCCCTGCACCGTTCGACCATGTTTCCGTATTACGGGCATTGGTCGCCCACGACCTGCTATCATCAAGGTTTGTTTTTGAACCATTGAAACCGGAGGTATTGGTTAACAGCCATGTAAACCATTGCCAGAAATCATAGTCAGGATCGGGCGTTACCGGTGGTTTTGAACGGTATGAATCCCAGGGAATAATCATTGCATTTAAAAGCGAATTTGATGTTTTATTGAAACTATCGCTTAAAAATTCATCACACTTAAATAACAAATAAGGAGAAGCAGCCGAACGAACAGTATCCACCCAGTTGTTGCCCACCTTTTTCCTGATATAATACCCCACCTTGTGTGGATTTTGATAAAATCCGTTGGTGCTCATACGGTCCAGCAGCTCCCATTGAATATCCACTCTGTTGTAGGCTACAGTGTCAACAGTAGTATTGGTCCAGTTGCTGTCGAGCAGAAATTTAAAATACTTATTATCATCATTGGTATTCAGGGTAACAGGTTTATTGTTCCCGGGATCTTTGTCTTCATTCGATAAATACATTTGTAAAGCATGCCTTGTACCTGCCAGCATGGTAACACCATTTAACCAGCGGTGAAAATGAATATGATAACACTGGGTATTCCAGAAACTATCCACTATTTCACCAATGGTATCTCCAGCCTTTATGGAAGTTCCAACGGTCAGGTATGGCCTGAGGTTTTTCATGTGGTTGTACTGGTAATATTGATTTACCCCGTTAATAAAAACCTGGACATTGATATATTTTCCGGTCTCTCCCTGTCCAAATGAAACAATCTGTCCGCTGAATGAGGCAATAACGGTTTCTGTCTTGTAATTATAGTCCCCGTTAATATCGACTCCTTCATGAAAATATTTATCCCCGCCTGCCATGATGGGTTGGTTAAAATTATGCATCAGATTACGGCTGGGACCGGTTTTAGCCTGATTCAATACAGGCCAGTATCTCTTAACATAAGTAAACTTTGTGCTCGAAGCGCTCCACACGCCTGCTTTTTTTACACCCATGTTAAAAGTAATGGTATCTCCTTCCGAAAAATTAAAATTGTACCATTTACTGGTCAGATTTGAGGCTACTGTGCTGTCCCAATTGGAAAAATTACCCGAGTTTACTTTATATCTGATCCGGTATGCCTGACACGGGGTATCCGCTGCCCATACAATAATAGCACTGTTATGGGAATAATCAGGTATAACAGATTTTATAACCGGCTGTGCCTTAAGACTCATGGAGCCCGCCAGGAGGAATATTGTTAAAAGAAGATACTTCATCAAACAATTGTATTGAGCTTCTTTATACATTTTAGTTAATCCTTTCATAATTACCTGTTTAATTGAAGTTTAACCAATTGCTTCCCCGTCCTCAGCAGAATTTTATCCTTCCCTTCAAAAACTGCCATCCGGTAGGGTTCCCAGAATGGCGACTCATTTATCTCAATTTCTGAAATCAGTTTTCCGTCTTTCAGGCTGATAGCCGACAGGTGATAGACGTTTCCCGAACCTAATGAAACAACAATAAAGTAATCCTTATCAGCAGAAATGGTGATGGGATATCTGCTGAAGGTTTTGCCGGGCAGAACTCCTGAAAAAATAGGTTTTGCCCCATTATTTATGCTATAGAGTTTCCAGCCGTTTTCTTCTGTCACAATAAACTGTTTTTCGGAAATAAATTCAATTCCGCCAACACTCAGCGTATGATTCAGGCTGAAAAGTTTAGCTCCTTTATCATCGTAAAAATCCGTAATAAAACTCATGCTTTCCTCTTTGAGGTAAGTGACAGCCATCAGTTCTCCACCGGGAGAAAGATTGACGGCCTGCGGAATGCAGTCTTCCATCCTGATTTCCCACTGAATATTCCCGTTTTTATCAACTTTCTTCAGGTATGGCAGGGAGTGAATGCTATCGATGTCCACATGGGCAAAGGCATAAAAATCACCTCCTGCAGAAGCAGCCACGGCATAAGGTGCATGACCTATTACTCCGACATTTTTAATCCAGTTCCCGTTTGTTTTTAAAACATGAAGTTCAAGGTTGTAATCTGTGTAAAAACCAGGTTCTTCTCCGTAATTAAATAATCTTTCAGCCTCCGGAACCACGATAAACATCCCAAGGGGTTTTTGTATTTCCATCCGCTGATTGTTGTAAGTAACAAATAACTCAGCCGGTTTTTCCACATAAAAATATCCTTCGAAACTTCCCGTAATAATTCCCTTGTTATCAGGCAGGTCGTTGATATTGTAATTCCTTGTGTAAGACACAGAAGATAAAATACGAAATCCGTTTTCCTGCGCTAAAACAAGGTGTGTCGAAAATACGGATAATACTATCAAAATCCATTTATTCATGATCGTCTTTTTTATCAGATTAACTATTTAATTTCAGGCAACATGATCTGGAAGCCAAGACCGGCAGTTGACTTTGTATAAATCAGGACAGAGCCGTAAGCACCCGGTCGAATGACCCATTGCGGGCCGTTCAGCTCCTTGAGCATAAAGGTCAGTTCGGTCTTTTTATTCTCAAGATCCGGAACACTCATTCCGACAGGCGCCAGAGCAAGACTTTTCAGGATAATGGTAGGCACATCAATATCTGTATTACCCACGTTGGCAAAATCGAGCGACATGGCCGTAATCGCAGAAGGCCTGACGTTGGCTGGTTTTGAAATACTGACCTGAAGGTCGGATGCCACTCCATTTACAATTTCAAAGCCCTTTATCAGTTTTGCCGTATCAGGCTTACTTGTTTTGATGGCTACCACATCATATTTGCCCAGCTTCGCACCCGCAAGGTTGTAGGTAACGAAAACCTTTGTCGGGTCAACATAAACAAGGGTGTCAGGCTCATAGACGGCACTGTCGTTTTGTAAAATAACCGTCATGGTGGTATCGAATTTACTTCCGCTGACAATTACGGTTACTTTCCCTGTATTTCCACCCTGGTTGGCACTGATTCCCCTGACTTCAAAATGAAGAATTTTCGCCATTAACCCTATTTTCTGCATGCTCCCTACCATCGTATAGCCGTAAACCATGATATAATAAGTACTGTCTTCCAGTGATGGCACTATTATTTCCTGATTGCCGTGGAAAGGCTCTGAATATGCATAATCGTAAACATTTCGGGTCGGTACCTTCAGATAACTGAGATACAACTCATTATCACCATTAACAGAATCACCGTACAGATTTAGTAACAGCGTTTCGGATTTCAGGGTATCGTGGCTTTCGAGTTTGAAATAGACCTCTGAATTATCATAAAGTGTATCGTAGGTCATGGTGTACCATGGCAGGTTCTGCACATTGACCTTCATGGTATCCACAGAAATTTTTTCATTGTTGTTGTCATTGGTCTCATTGATGTTAGTAAGTATATCCGTCCTGACAATCACATAATAATAACCCAGCGTAACCCCTTTCAGTTGTTTTGTCATATTCTTTGAAACCTCCGTGTTGGGCGACAATCCGATGGTGTACTGATTCGTTCCGAACAATACGTCATTGACATCCCACTGATTGTCTTTTGAAATATAAATGGCATCCCTGATGTAGCCTGTGGCGGGATTGATACCTGTATTTTTGATTTTGTAGGTAATGGTTGCTGATTTACCTGCAACGGCATTGAGTGGAAATCCGATATGAGAAACAATCAGGTCGCAGGGTGGAGCGGCAGTAATGGATATGGGGGCGCCCATGATGTTGTTGTCTTCTCCGTTATGCTCGTATTCTGCATCTGTGGCATCTGTTTTCAGTAAAATAATGCGGTTACCGGTGATATTTGAAGGTAAAAAGACCTGCTGACTCTGGTTGTAAGACGAGTTCACCGCCAATGAGGACGTTCGTTGAAAACTTCCTAGTAAGACATCGCTGCCGTCAATAGTAAAGTCAGCCGACAGATATATTCTGTCTTCAAAGGTAACACTGGTTGCTGCCTGCCCCTGATTTTTAACAGTCCACGTCACGGTAACGGGCTGTCCGGAGGTTCCGGTAGCTGGCGAATTGACAGATGTGGGTTTCAGGTCGGGTGTGAGGGTAAGCTTGATAAATATTTTCTTCATCTTATTCTGTGCGTCTGTCCTCGCCCGGTAATTATTGCTCAGGTTGACATCGTTGTTGTTGTTGTTTTCATCCGTTACCACCAACAGGTAATAATTTCCTGTTATTCCGTTGGGCAGAGTCACATTAATGTTTTTCGTGTATGAAGCATTGGCTGCCAGCTGGGTTGTCATGTCTTCACGGTTGATCAGGATGTCGGTGGCAGGGCTCCAGATGGAATCAGTTGAAAGATAGACCGCATTTTTGTAAGACGGAGCTAAACTCTTCCCCTGACCATTGTTTTTAACCGAATAGGCAATGGCAAATGTTTTTCCTGAAGAGCCGGTGTCTCCGCAGGTTACATTGTAGATCATGAAATCAACCGGAGGATAGGCTTTGATATAAATAGGACGGAAAGAAGAGTTGTTGCTGTTTGAGGTATGCTCATAAATCTTGTCTTCATAATCTGTATAAACATGCAGGTAATATATTCCTGCAGTCAGGTTTGTTGCCAGTCCGGCCATGGTGGTGATATTGTAGGAATCACTGACGGCAAGCGAAGTTGGCCTGATCACATCTTTAAGTAAACTTGCTGTTGAAGAATTAAATACCGAGTCTTTTGAAATAAACACATTGTCTTTCCAAGATGAACCGGTAGCAGTAGCAGTTCCTTTGTTGGTAACCGTGAAATGAACCGTTATCGGATCACCTGCTGTGGCAGTGTCGGGAGCTGATATTTCAACTACCTGAAGGTCAGGCCATGGGGACAAGGTAACCGTTATGGATGTATCGGCTTTTTTAGTGTTATTGTTTTCTCCCCCTGCTTCAAAGACATTATTGACTGCATCGGTGGCAATATACAGATAGTAAACACCTGAATATCCGTTGGGAATGGTAATATTTGACGTTAACAGGTATTCATTGTTCACATTCATGCTTACAGAAGCAATGGTAATTTCCTGCAGAAATACTGCAGTGGAAGAATTGAATGTTGAATAAGGGGAAATATAGATTTTGTCTTTCCAGCCTCTGTTGATAATTTTTCCCGGGCCTGTGTTTTTATCTTTCCATTTGATATTAATGCTTGTTCCTGAATAGGCAGTTGCCGGATTTGAAATCCATGAAACTGTCAGGTCAGGCGATTTGATATAAATGGAATCGGGATCAGAAACATTGTTGTTTTCATAAGTGTATTCATAAACACTGTTAAAACAGTCAGTTTTAACAAAAATGTAATATTTTCCGTTAATTCCTGTAGGAATGGTTATATTGCCCGGCAAAGTATCTGTCTGGCCGGGAGACAGGTCTTGTGAATGATAACGGGTGGCAAGCAGGATTGACCCTGATTCACTGAAAGTGCGGGAGGCAGAAATATAAATTTTATCATACCAGGAGCTTTCCGGATCATTTCCTCCCTGATTTTTAAGGTAATAGCTCATGCCAAGGGTTTCGTTATTGCTGGCACTGTCGGGGACATCTGTTCCGGTAACAACCAGATCTGGCGGAGGAGTCAGAATGATTGAAATAGCATCACTTCTTTTCACATTGTTGTTTTCCCATGCATGCTCATATTCACTGTTGAAATAGTCCGTTTTAACAAAAATATAATAGGTCCCGAATATAGCATTGGGAATTGATACGGTTTTAGCTGCATTATACGTGCTGTTGACCAGCAACTGTCCATTATGATATACATTTCCGAGATAATAACAATTGGCCGGATCAAAGGTGGTATCCTGTCCCAGATAAAGTGCATCGTACCAGTAATTGGTTACAGTGTTGCCGGTTCCCTTGTTCTGCACTGTCCATGAAACATTGGCATTTGTACCACTGTAAATCGTGTTTGGACGCACAATCGAAATGACCTGAAGGTCCGGAGGCGGAGTCAGTTGTATCTGAAGGGTTGAGGAATTATAACCTTTATTATTGTTTTCATTTGACTCAGTCAGGGCAGAAAATTTATCGGTGATAAGGATAACGTAATAATTGCCCGATAGTCCCTGCGGAATGGTGAATGTTTCCGTCTGATTATAGCTCACTCCGGATCCGAGTGAACTGAGATTGCTGACAGCTCCCAGATAAAAATCAACATTTTCATCCAGGTTGGTGTCTGATGATAAATAAGCTACATCAAACCATTCCGTGGAAAGGGTGCTGCCTGTTCCGGTATTTTTTATCTGCCACGACACATTGAAAGTCTGTCCTGAATATGCAGTCGAAGGTACCGTTACACTATTGACAATCAGGTCGGGGAGATACCTGACCGTAAATTTCTGAATATTTCCGGCAGTCTGACAGAATATACTCTTTGCCACAATCTGCCATTTATAAGTTTTGCCATATTGTAGGCTACCGTTGTAGGTGTAGGTAATCTGTGTAATGTTGGCAACCGTTGGGCTTACGGGTTTATTTTCCGTTTCAGGCCAGATATACAGATCATAACTGTTGGCTCCTGAGGCCGGAGACCATGAAAATGTTACCGGCAGGGCTACATTCTGTGCAGTATCAACGGGCAGCATATTGCTGATGGCTCCCGGATAAGGATAATTGCTGAAATTATAGATAAAGGTATCATTTGAATGAATAGTATCTCCGCTGAGATTGGTCCAGCAAATCAGGGTATGATTTCCCTGCGTTGAAATATTCAGTACGGTATCGAATTTATATACATAGCTGCTTCCCTTTGGTATGGTAAGCGAACCAATATTCCTGACTACCACCTGCTGATTGTCGAATTTGTAATAAACATTGAAGTTGCTCTGTGACTGACCGCCAAAATTCTGGATTTTGACCCTGACGGTATCGCTTGACAGTCCGCACCCTGAAACAGGAGCTATAACAGCCGAAATCCCGACATCATGACTGACATAAGTAAACTCATCGGCTCCGATATCAGGATAATTGGTATTACGGTTTTGATTGTCAATATCCTTTGTGATCCCTGTCACCGGAACAGCTGCACTGTCGAGTAATACCTGCGAAATGTGCAGATCGGTAGTGCTGTAAAACAAAGGATCCAATGATTTTGAATTATTATCCTGTCCGCTTGCCGACCTCCATGCTGACAAATCTGTTCGGTTTCCGCCCCAGTAACCGAGAACAGATCCTGCAGAATAATGGTCGTTGTAATTCGAGTAAACAATAGCCGAAGTATTACTGATATAACAGGCATAACCTCCTCCGGTATTGGCAAAAATATTATTTTGCAAAACCACATTGGCATTGCCGTTTTCAACAAACAAAGCCCTGCTCCCTGTATGCGTATTACTGACGTTTATCGAATTGTAAATGAAATCGGTATAGTCACAGAAGTTCATCACAACAGCAGAGGAAGAAGCAGTTCCTCCCAGTTGAAAGAAGTTGTTATAGATCTTCATTTTATTTGAAGAAGAACCGTCTGCATCATACAATTGAAGGGAATAAGCTGATTTTTCAGAGCTGATTTTATTACCATAAATTTTCGGGCCATTGTTGGCTGTATTGATTGATATAGCTCCCTGGTAATTATTTACAGATGAAGAAAAGGTGTTGAAGGCTATCACCGGCTCACTTTGTCCATACAGAAAGACACCGGAAACAGACTGATTTTCAAATATATTTCCGTAAATATAGGTTCCGCTTTCGTAAGACCCTGACAATCCGTATAGGCGAATGCCAAAACTTCCGTTATTAAATACATTGTAGCTGAATTCATTTCCAATATCATTGTCTCCTGAAGAATATACATTGCTGAAGAAGTCGGAGGAATTAGTGGTTGAAACGCCTTCAAATCGGCAATTCCGGAACTTGTTATAGTTGGCACCACCAAGGAGTTCAACGCCCCTTGCATAATAATTATGAATGGGCTGGAAGGTCATTTTCTTAAAGGTAACATAATCTGCACCGTTAAGCCTGAGTACATAGTTGTCTGAACTGTTGCCCTGATAGGTCAGGGTTACCAGATTGCTGTCGTTTCCTTCAGATTGAAAAGTAATCTGATTAACCGATGAACTTCCGGGAATTTGTCCGATGGATAGCTGTTCGTTGTAAACTCCTGTCCTGACATTAAACACAACCGCACCTACCACCCCGCCAAGATTCAGGATGTTGGCTGCTGCACCAAAACTAATAAAGTCAGGATTGCTGCCGCCAATGGTATAAGTCCCGCTTAAAGCTGCATAGAGATTCAGGGTTCTTGCCGTATCATTGGTATTCAGCGAGTCTCTGACACCATTCGGATTATAGGTATAGGCAACCAGGTTATAGGCAATGACTGTTTTAAATATATAATTACCAATGACTACCGTATCGTATCTGCCTGGCAAAATGCTACCGCTCCAGCTCTTTGGCGTTTGAGAAATTCCATTGACCGACCATTTGATGGTTACTGTGGTAAGCGTATCGTATCCGAAATTTTTCAATAAAACCTTCACCGGCAGGGTATCAGCAGGAAATGGAACAGCTGGATCGATAAAGCTCACAATACCAGCGTCATCGGAATAAGGTGCTTCAAATTCATCCGCACCAATATCGGGTTTGCTGGCATGTCGTGTTTCTCCGTCAATATCCGCTGTTATGCCTGCAATTGGAGTACCTGCTTCGTTCAGCGTGATTTCACGAACATGTAAATCTGAATTTGAAACATATTGCGGATCTACTGAAATGGATGTTGCATCCAGACCAGTGGCACTTTTCCATGCTGCAAGGCTGCTGATGTTACCGTTGTAATAAGCCAGATAATTTCCTTTTGAATAAATATTATTATATCCGGATGTAATTCCACTGGCAGTGCTGATATAATAAGCATACCCTGCTCCCCTGTTCACAATATTATTGTTTAACAAATTGATATTGTTTACACTATACAGATACAACGCCCGGCTGCCCGTTGCTGAGCCTGAAGTTATATTAATGTTGTTGAAATAAACATTGTGGTAAGACGAGTAATACAAATACAAACCTGTCGGATTAGATGTATTTCCGCCCACATAAATAAAATTGTTGTAAATATTTCCCTTGTAAGTTGATGTCCCATTGCTGTTGGATAAATAAATCCCAAAATACCCTGCCGGAACACTGATTTTATTACCCGCTATTTTGGTGGCATTCCGGCAATCATACAGATAAACACCTATCGAATAGGAATAATAGGAAGACAGGTTGATAACATTGTTTTCAATTATCAGCCCGTCATGATAATAAGCATAAATGCCGTAATAAACAGCATTCTGAATGATGTTGCCCTTAATCTGTACTCCCGTTGAACCGGATGAACTGCTTCCAATAAGATAAACTCCGAAACTCCCATATTGAATAACATTGTTCAGCAGGTTCAGGTGATGATTATTCCCTCCCTGAATATTAAACACACTGTAACTTGTAGAAGTAACATTACCGTTATACCCCTGAACCACATTGCCGGAGAATGTATTGTAAACGGCATCATTTGAAACCTGTATAACCGTACCGTAATATCCGGATGAGGCGGTTGTCCGTATGGTCATTTTTCTGAAGGTAATATAATCTGCTCCATCCAGATAAAGTGTGTAGTTATCATTATCGGTGTTCCAGCTAAGGAAAACCTGTGTACTGTCGCCAGACTCTGACTGGAATACCACACTCCTTGACGACAAAGTTCCCGGGTATGAATTGATTTTCACCCGCTCGGTATAAATGCCGTTCCTGACATTAAAGATAACATTTCCTAAAATGCCGCCATTGTTTAAAATATTTACTGCATCGGAAAAGCTGTTAAAATCGGGTGAACTCCCGCCAATGGTGTAGGTTCCGTTCAATGCAGCATAAAGAACTGCCGATAACATTGTGTCGTTGGTATTAAAGGAGTCTGCATTTCCGTTTGGATTCACGGAATAAACTTTTATCTGGTAAGCTGTACCAATATTGAAATCAAATTTTCCGATGGTAACTGTATCTGAATTCCCGGTCAGCAGACTGCCCGACCAGTTATAGTCATTTTGACTGACTCCGTTTACTTTCCATTTGATGGTAACGGATTTCAGCGTATCAGCGCCATAATTGGTAAGAACGACCCTCACCAGATTGGTATCAGCCGGAAATGGCACTGTCGGTGAGACAATGTCGTTGATTCCGGCATCATCCTGAAGTGGCGGAGTAAATTCGTCAGCACCAATATCAGGGCGGGTGTTGTCGCGTGGCTCACCGTCTATGTCAACTGTAACTTCAGCTATGGGTGTTGCGGCTTTGTTTAAGGCTACCTCCTGAACATGTAAATCATTATTACTGTTGAACAAGGGATCTTTGGAAATAGAATTTGCATCTTTTCCGCTGGCTGCCTTCAGACCTGTCAGGGTGCTGATGTTTCCGTTCCAATAGGCGAGATAGGTGCCTCCTGTGTAAAAATTGTTGTAGTTGCTGGTACTGATAGTCGAAGTACTGCTCACATAATATGCATAACCGGTTTTACAGGAAAATATATTATTTACCACATTAACATTTGAACCACCATAAATATAAAACGCATCACTTGAAGAACTTGTATGATAAACATTAATGGAGTTGTAATAAAAATTACTGTAATAAGTATAGTAATTATACATTCCATAACCATAGGTATAAGTTCCGTTTATCGCAATAAAATTGTTGGCAATCAGATTATACTCATTGGAGTTCCCCTGAACATTATATAAATACAATCCAAAGCCATCATTCTGGATGATTCTGTTGCCGGTAATAACCGTCCGGTTGTAGCAATAATCAAGCTCTATACTCTCCATGTAATTATACGTTGAAGCCTGAAGGTTAATATAATTGTCTTTAATCACCAGATAACTCTGATTATATGCATAAATAGCGATATAACTGATGGAGTCAATTACATTCTTTTCAATTAAAGTGTTTTGCTGGTATCCTGAAGGTCCATATAGCCAAATTGCTGAAGCACCTTTCCGGATTACATTACCTGAAATGGTCAGATTATTTACGATCTGATAATTGTTGAATATCAGGAAATTATCGGATGATGTACTGCTATAATTCGAACCGATAATAAGATTGTTTTTTAAAGAACAGTTCAAAGCATTGTTTGTAAGTTCGATTACCCTGCCATAAGAGCCATTTAATGCCTTGAGGGTCATGTACCTGAATGTCAGATAATCGGCTCCGTTAAACCTGATCGTATAATTATTTGAAGAATTAGAGGAATACTGAAGTACGACTTTGGTACTATCCAGACTTTCCGACTGAAAAATGATAGTATTACTTGCTGAAGTCCCAGTAATTTCCGTAATATCGAGCTGTTCGGTATAAACTCCGTTTCTGACATTAAACACGACATTGCCCAGTATTCCCCCCAGTTTCAGGGAATTGACTGCGCTCGTAAATGACGTAAAATCAGGGTTGCTGCCTCCTATGGTATAAACCCCGGAAAGTGCAGGCGACAGGTTGGGTACAACGATTGAATCATTTATCAAATTGTTATCTGTCAATCCATTGGGTAAAGTTGTCCATGCCTGTATCTGGTAAGTTGTCCCAAGACTGAAAATAGCGTTTCCGATAATAACATAAACAGTGTCAGCACTTTTCAGACTTCCTGACCAGTAATATGGTGTTTGGGTTACTCCATTGATTTTCCAGTTGATGGTTACGCTTTTCAGGGTATCACTTCCATAATTCCTTAACCTGACCGTTACGGCATAGGTATCTGCCACAAAAGGTTTGACCGGATTGAGTAAGGCAACAAGGCCGGCATCATTTGAAGGAGGAGTAAATTCATCGGCTCCGATATCGGGAGTTACACTGTTTCTTGTCTCATTGTCAATATCTTTGGTTATTCCACTGACCGGGCTGGCGGCTGCATTCAGGGTAATTTCTGAAACATGAAGATCTGTACTGGAATAAAATAACGGATCTATCGAAACAGAATGGTTGTCATAACCTGAGGAAGAATTCCACGATGCCAGATCTGTTTTACTGTTCCCTCCCCAATATGCAAGATATTGCCCTTTGGCATACAGATTATTGTAATCAGAATATACGAGTGAGTAATTAGAGTAGGCATAAATGGCATAGCCATCACCTTTATTGCATAGAATATTGTTCTTTAGTCTGTTGTTGCCGCCATAATATAATCCAATACAATATCCACTTGAGTTGCTTGTATTTGTAATGTTTATATTGTTGTAGTAAAAATTAACGTAATAACTACCATAGCAATAAATTCCTCTGCCACTCGAACTACCTGTGATGGAAATAAAGTTGTTGTAGATACTAACCGGAATTGCATTAGTCCCCTCGCAATAATAGAGCGTTACACCATAGCCCTGAAAGCCAATCTGAATCTTGTTTTCAGAAATCCTTACCTCCTCGTTGCAATAATATAAATACATTCCGTAGGTATAGTTTGCTGAGGAGGTAGCGATATAGTTTCCGCTTATCTGAGGAGATGTCTGATAATACAAAAATAATCCGGCATAATACATATTGTCAAAAGTATTATTAAGGATAACAGTGCCTTTCATTCTCTCTGAATAGTTTTTTCCACTGATCAGTAAGCCAAAGCTGCCGTTTTTCAGTACATTACTGATATACTGATTATCATTACAGTTGTCGTAACTAATGTAAATCAGTGCATCGTAATCTGACGTTGAATTGATCGAAGGTCTGATGATAATATTGTTTAAAATTGAATTGTTGGAAGCGCTGTTAACCATTTTAATGACCCTGCCATAATAAGAATTCAGGCTCTTGAGCGTCAGCTTTTTAAATGTGATAAACCTGGCACCATTAAGCAATATGACATAGTTGTAATCATAATTTGTACTGTTGTATTGAAGAATCACCTTTGTACTGTCATAGCTGTACGACTGGAATGTGATGGTTTTCTCGGCAGAAACACCATCAATATTACCGATAACAATTTGTTCCGTATAAGTCCCGTCTTTTACTCTGAATATTACAGATCCTGAAATTCCATTCGTCATAAGGCTGTCAACAGCCTCCGTAAAACTGGCAAATGAATCCGTTGAAGATGACCCGATGGTATAAATGCCGTTTAATGGATTTTTTGCTGTCAGGCTGATGCTTAGGGTATCATTCAGTTTATTGCCATCGATGCTGTTGTTGGGATTTTTTGTCCAGATTTTTATATTATGAGTTCCCCAGCTCAGATAGGCAGTACCTATGGTTACGGCTATTGCTGTATCCCCTTCCGGTAACGAACCACTCCAGTTGTAGGCAGTTTTTGAAGTCCCGTCAATTTGCCATTCTACTGTAACTGATTTGAGTGTATCGCTTGCAAAGTTTTTTATGGAAACTTTAAATGTTCTGCTTCCCTTCTGACATGGACTGCCAGGCTCATCAAGAGCAATGATACCGGCATCCAGGTTGGGAGGGGTAAATTCATCGGCACCAATATCTGAATTTAACGTATCGCGGGCATCTCCGTCAATATCTATATCAACTTCTGCAACCGGTTGTGCCTTTCCATTGATGTTTTTACTGAATGAATGCAGGTCGGTAGCAGAAAAATATTCCGGATCTGCTGAAATACTGTTTGAATCCATTGATGTAACGGATTGCCATGCAGACAGATTTGTTATCTGTGAACTGAAAAAGCCGAGATAGCTGCCGTTGGTTTTCAGATTATTATAATCGCTTGTGAATGTATTGGCCATGGAACAGTAATAGGCATATCCACCGGCATTGTTGATGAAATTATTATTCTTCACCCGGTTGTTATAGTAAGTATAGGTGGATATATAAAATGCATAGCTGTAATTATAGTATCCGGTAATATTTACGCTATTATAAAAAACATCTGAATACTGGTTGTATGCACTGTAAATACCATAGCTGCTGTTTCCATTTGCATTGATGATTATGAAATTATTGGCAACCAGTACTCTCCGGTCTGATTGTCCTGTAGCATTATAAATATATATTCCATATCCTCCTGATGAGTTCCTGGCTATAATCTTATTTTTGATGATCTTTGAGGAATATCTGATAGAGTAGAGATAAATTCCGTAATAATAATATGTTGTGTTGGTCTCAAAAGTATTTCCTTCGATAAGTATTCCGTCATGTCTTTCATTATAAATTCCAATGTAATACTGGTTTAAAAAAACATTGTTCTTAATGACCATTCCACTTTCATAATTGCTCCCGTACCAGTATAATCCCATGCTCCCATTCACAAACAGATTACCGATAAATATAAAATTGCTGTCGATCGAAGCATCCGAATATATTAACGCCCTGTCATTTGAAGTTGATGTGTTATTGCTCCCTTCAAATATGCAATTTTGGAATTGGTTGTCTGAGGAGTAATTGTCAACCACTATCACCCTGCTATAGCTTGTATTCGGGTTTAAGAAAGTCATTTTATAAAAACGAAAATATTTTGCCCCTGACATTTTTATCACATAATTGTCAGTGTATGAGGATGGTGTGTAAGTAAGTTTTACTGCCGTACTGTCGTTTGCAGAAGATATGAAGGTAATGGTATTCACCGCTGAACTTCCACTTATATAGGGAATGCTTATTTGTTCCGTATAGGTCCCGGAATTGACAATAAATACCACCGGCCCGCAAATACCATAAGCAATCAGGCTATCAACCGCACTTTTAAAACCCGGAAAGCTGGCTCCGCTACCGCCAATGGTAAAGGTATCACAAAGATACGAGAACTTGACTGTAACCAATTGGGTGTCATTATTCTTATTTCCATCGGTTGTATTGTTTGGATTTTTTGTCCATGCTTTAATGGTATAGGTTCCTGTAGAAAAGGTAAAATTGCCAAGACTCAGATTGCTGACTGACTGGTTTGGAGGTAAGGTTCCACTCCAGTTATAGGTTGTTTGTGAAGTTCCGTTTATTTTCCATTCAATACTTACATTTTTAAGCGTATCTGTCCCGTGATTTTTAAGCGTAACTTTCACTGCATACTGGCCATTTTTATTTGTTCCTGAAGGGTCGGTAATGGCAATGATGCCGGCATCATTGGCTGGAGGTACAAATTCATCGGCTCCAATATCGGGTGTCGTGGTATGACGTGTTTCATCATCAATGTCTTTGGTAACATTGGCAACAGGCAATGCTTTTCCATCCAGGGCAAGATTTGATATATGGAGGTCGGAATTGGACACAAAATCGGGAAATACTGATACAGAATGAAGATCTTTCCCTGATGATGACTGCCAGGCTGACAGGTTATTTTTGGGCGTTCCAAGATAGTTTCCCAGATTAGTTCCTGTAGTGTAATAATTATTATGATCGCTTGAATCGGGCGAGACTCCTTCAAATTGTACTGCAAAAGAACCTGTCTGATTACAGATATTATTGTTCAACAGAATATTTCCGGTATTCGACTGCCAACTATTATAATAAAGGCCGGCTCCTGATGAATAGGTCCCTTTCAGATTGACACTGTTGTAAAATATCTGCTGATAATAACAGCTGTTAATATAAATTCCGTAAACATTATTGCTACTATTACCCAGATAAATGAAATTATTGGCAATCAAACCTTTTTTCGAACTACTTCCATTGCAGTAATAAAGAATTAAACCCATTCCTCCTCCACAGTAAGGAGCTTGAATTTTATTTGATAAAATACTTGATTCATTATCACAACTGTATAAGTAAAAGCCATAAAAATTGGAATAATTTGTTACAGTCGAGATAAAATTTTTCTCAAAAACGGGAGAATTTTGATTGTAGGCCAAAAAACCAATATAATAAGGATCCTGAATAACATTAGAAATAAACCTGTTGTTATCGGGTTTTATTGAGGTTGTGGAATACAAATAGAATCCGATTGATCCGTTCAAAATAAGGTTATTGCTGAACAAATTATTTTCGCTTGACTCATTTCCTGTATCATATATATAAACAACCGTCATATTGTTACTTGTAGATGTCGTATTATAACCGGTCAGGCAACAGTTTTTAATCTGGTTATGACATGCTCCGTTGTTTAGCCAAACCACTCTTGAATAGTAGGAGGAGGTGTTTTTAATGGTAACATTTTTAAAAATGATATAGTCGGCTCCGTCAAGCATTAAAACATAATTACTGGAGGAATAGTAAGGGGCATAAGTTATGATGACGGTAGATGAATCGCCTGAAACAGATTCAAAGGTTATGGTATTGGTAGATGAAGCCCCCATGATGGATGGTATATACACCTGTTCATTATAGGTACCGGAAGCTATTTTGAAAACCACAGGCCCGCTGACTCCGCAGCGGTTTATCAGAGCATTGACAGCCGCAGTCAGAGAAGAAAAAGAGTCTCCCGGGTTCGGGCCAATGGTATAAGTACCGTTCAAAGGAATACACGACTGAAATGTTATTTCCTGTGTGTCGTTTGGGGCAAATTGATCTGTCTGGGTGTTGGGGTTTTTCGTCCATGCCTTCAGGGTGTGAGTCCCAAGCGAAACAGACACATTCCCAAGTGTAATTAGCGAGGAAGTATCTCCCGATTTAAGGCTACCTGACCAGTTATAGGTTGTCCCTGAATTACCATCATATTTCCAGTCGATTTGAGCTGATTTGATGGTATCGGCACCAAAATTCCTGAATCTAACTTTAACGGCTGTATTTCCCGGGTATGCGGGTGTAACAGGCTGATCTATTGTTAAAATTCCAACATCCACACTGTTTAAATCAAATTCATCTGCTCCGATATCAGGCAAACTGGATGAACGGTTTTCCTGATCAATATCTATCGCTACACCGGCAAAGGGTTTTGCTTTTCCATTCAGGTTAATATCTTTCAGGTGAAGATTACTGGCACTGAAAAACTGTGGTAAAACAGACAAGCTGTGTGAGTCTTGTTTGGTCGTTGAAATCCAGCTGGTTAAGTTTATAATATTAGTTGCCCAGTAGCCCAACCTGCTGCCGGTAGTAAAAAGATTGTTGTAATCTGATGAAATGCCGGAAGTATTGCTGCAATAGATCGAATATCCGTTTGCCTGATTTACTGAGATATTATTCCTGAATGTACAGTTTGAAAAATTGCTCCCTGAATAATAAAACCCAAAACTGTTACTGTAATTTCCGGTAATGTTGATGCTGTTATAGACAATATCCTGATACTCGCTGTAATAATGATAAATACCATAGGCATTGTTATTTACCGAAGGAATATGAATAAAATTATTTGCTGTCAGACAATGTAAGGCAGAGTCGCCATAGCACATATCCAGAAAAATACCATACCCTCCTGAGGTTGCATCAGGTAATAAGATACTGTTTCCTGAATTGACAAATCCCTCTGTGCAAAAATACAGGTAAATTCCATAAAACGTGACGGATGTCGATGATTCGATCAGATTGTATTTAATCTCATGATGTGACTGATTTTCAAGAAAAATTCCGAAATAATACTGCTCTTTAAAATGATTACCGATGAATTTATTGTAGCTCTCATCGTCAACACCTCCATAAAAACAAACTCCGTAAGAACCATATAAAAAATAATTCTGCAGAAACGTATTGCTGGTATCTGTTTCATCATCTGAATAAACAATGGCAAAGTCTTCGGAAAAGTTGAAAGCCTGGGTGCTTTGCAACTGATTGTTCTGAAAAATATTATTGCATGCTCCTCCGGTCAGATACACGGTCCGGGCATAATTGGTTCCGTTTGCCCTGAAAGAAATTCTTTCAAATCTGATATAATCGGCCCCATCCAGCATGACCACATAATTGTTTTCCAAATCGCTGGCAGAATAAACTATTTTCACCTTACTGCTATCGCTGACGGCTGATTTAAAAGTAATGGTATTCGAAGAAGAAGCTCCCTGGATAGCAGGAATTCTGATGTGTTCATTATAAGTTCCGGTGTCTGCCACAAAAGTAACAGGTCCGTTTACCCCGCAGCTCACCAACCTTTGAACTGCCGCTGTAAAGTTTGGGAAGGAATCGGTGGCATCAGGTCCGATTGTGTATGTACCGCTCAATGCATTGCATACGTAAAAGCTGTAAATAAAGGTGTCGTTGTTCTTATTGCTGTCATTGACATTGTTGGGATTTTTTGTCCATGCTTTTATCGTATGGGCACCAACCGGGAAATGATGATTCCCCAGCAAAAGTTGGGAAGATGTCTGTCCGGTTGCGAGGCTTCCTGTCCAGCTGTAGCCGGTTTTATTGCTGGTATCTGCTTTCCAGTCAATTCCCGCACTTTTCAAAGTATCCAATCCATAATTTTTGATTCTTGCTTTGATGTTAACTGTACCCGGCCTGACCGGCACTGCAGGTGAATCAACCGATATGACACCCGCATCATGATGATAGGGAACAACCAACTCGACCGAATAATCTTCCACCTCACCCCATGAAAAAACTCCGCAGGAGTTGTGACTTCCCTGATAACGGCAACGGATTCTTAACACGGTTTTTCCTTTATAAGTTAATCCGACTGGTACATTTATCGTAAATGAAGACGGGCTGGTGCTTTTACTCCCCAGATATTCATTCGCATCCGTAAAATCTTTATCGTTGTTCCAGTCGATATAGGCATCAAAATAATCACCATTGTAATGATTACCATTGTAAACTGTCAGGGTATAGCTATTCCCTGCAGTCAATACTGTTAAAATATTTGTGTAATCAGAATAGCCGGATATGCCATTGCTGCCAAGTCCGCAACCAGAGGATTTGCTGATGGTGTTTAATTCAACCTTTGAAATATATTCATCACAATTGCTCGCCCCTGCTGAACAATAAGTCTGGGATTTCAGGCTGAGAGGAATTTGTAAAACGACAAACAGCATTAAATATTGCCAAAAATGATGATGCTTTTTTAGCTGCAATGTACCCATATACAAACATTTTAAAAATAATCAACTTAAAAAAAAAAAGATTAAGGACTCCAGTTCAAGAATACTTAACCCTTATAACTATATTTTGTTTCCTGTATTCCTGATAAGCTGGTCGAGCTGAGTACCTAATTCTTCGGTTATCTTTGTCAGTTGATTCTTGGTGAGGGCAATCATGTCAATTAATTCAACCCTGGTGCGGTTAATTCTCGAATCCAGGGAGGCTTGAGACAACTGTACCTCTTTGGTAATCATGGGTTTAATTTCAGATTTCATCTTGCCGAAATCTTCCTTAGCCGATTCAAGCGCCTCATTGACGGTTTCTTCAAGATAGGCCAGTTTGCTTATTTTTTTGTTCAGGATGAAAAACAAAATAATCTCTAAAACCAATAAAACGGCCAATCCGGCAAATGCCAGTAATACCATTCCCTTAACCATCGTCACACTTCCTCTGACAACTTCCAGGTCGTCATCCACTTTCTTTCTCAGGTCGCTGACCGTAAAAATGGTATTGCTGAGAGAATCAGAAGTCAGACTGACTTTGATGTTCATCGATTGCAAAACCTTTGTCAGTGTGTCAATGTTTGCTTTCAGGGCATCGAAATTATTATCTTTTGCATTAACTCGTGCACTCAGGGCACCTATTTGTCCCGAAATGCGGCTAAGTTTTTCACTCATTTCAGCCATGCTTGCATCATAATCTTTTTTTAAGACATATTGCGGGGGAGGTGTTTTTGGCGGTGTTTTCGGGGGAGTGGTTGTTTGTGCAAACAAGTTTGAAATCATGAATAATGCTACTAATGTGTAAACCAATCTTTTCATAGGCAAGTTTTTTTTATGTTAACAAATATACTACTCCTGATTTAAATTTTATGGCCAAAGTATAAAAATTTGAAAATCTGACAATATTAATTTGTGGCTAAATATACAAACTTTATTTATAAAAAAAGCAGGAAAAATTTTTTTTTGTTACTGTTCAGCTATCCCATTGTGTTTAATATCAATATTTTATATTTTCCTAAAAAGAAATAAACCGCTAATTCTCGCTAATGAAACGCTAATTTTCGCGAAGATCAGCGGTCTAATCTGCGTTTATTCGCGGTAACAATAACAATTGGCAGCTGAACAGTAACTTTTTTTTATTTACTGTTTATCGCAAGGCCACAAAGTTTGTACAGTATTCTTGCCCCTGTAATCGCATCAATATCAGGGATCGGGCCAGGAGCTACCTCGCATAAATCAAAACCGATGATGGTTTTTTTCTGCTGAGAAAGTTTTTTTAACAGATACGAAACCTGATTAAAATCTAACCCACCCGGGACAGGTGTCCCCGTTCCCGGACAAAAAGAAAGATCAAGACCGTCAATATCAAAACTTACATAAACTTTATCAGGTAAACAGGAAACAATTTCATCACATATTTTATCCCATGTTTTCCCCAGATACATTTCCGAAAAAATCCGGCTGCTTTCAAACCAATGAATAAAAGAATTTTCACAAGCAAGTTTTTTTTCCGTCTCACAAAAGTCACGGATACCTACCTGTACGATAGAAGTTACTGCTTTGAGATTCATAGCATTATACATGATGGAAGCATGCGAGAACTCAAAACCCTCATAGGCATGGCGAAGATCAGCATGGGCATCAATCTGTAATATTCCAAACTGATCATGAAATTCGCACAATGCTTTCAGGCATCCATAGGGGATGGAATGCTCACCTCCGATAAGTCCCGGTATCTTTTTTTCCTGTATCAGGTTCCAACAGGCCGAATAAACCCATTCGTTTAATGCATTGGAAGCCGCATTTACTTCTTTGACAAAAGGGAATAATTTTGGATCATCCATATCTGTCCCTGATTCAAGCAAACGAATAACCCTCATGGATGTTTCCCTCAGACTTTTGCTTTTCTTTTTCAACGATTTATTGATACCTGCTGTGGCAATACCTTTTTCCCAGATATTGCCAAAATCAGCATCATATAAATCAACCTGCAGCGAGGCATTCAGAATAGCTTCCGGCCCCTCCGATGTCCCGCATCTGTATGAGGTGGTAACATCCCATGGAATTCCCATCAACACTATTTTCGATTCTTCTGCTGTAAAGGGTAACCCGAAAAAATTTCCATTATTAACTCCGGGAGCGTCCGGATTAAATGTATCAGAATGCATTTACCAACATATTTTACTTGTAGCAAAAGTAAGTTTTATTCCTTTTCCTGTTGTTCGTTGATGATAAATACATTATGATTGAGATTTGCTTTTGATTTTGTAAATAATCTGATTTGGATTTCGGATTTATGATTTTGAACCTGTCTGCTTTAATCCGGGTTATTTTTAAAACATAAATCCTACTACAACTAAATTACCCATGGCATTATTTTTTAAAAAACTTTAAAAACCTATTTATTTTCTGTTGTTTTATTTTCAGATCAATAACCTGATCAATTTCATCATCTGTCATGTCGTCAATGTTATCTTCCTCATTTTCCCAATCATAAACAATGGGTTTTGGTCCTGAATTTCTGAAAATGACAGCAAGAATAAAACCCACAACAGCTCCCCCCAAATGAGATTCCCAAGAGATAAAAGCTTCCTGCCGCAAGGGAATAATTCCCCAGATCATGGCACCATAGAGAAAAACAAGAACCAGTGAAAATGCAAGAAAATTATTATTTCGTGAAAATAAAGAGCCAAAAAACAAAAAAGACAAACATGCATAAACCCAGCCGCTGGCTCCGATATGA